>CALYNN010000026.1 GCA_945221685.1 uncultured Clostridia bacterium
AAGCAACTCCCCTGTCTGACACAAAGCCTAAATGGTAATGATATTTTCGAGACCTACCGACAAAGAAGCGTTAATAACTGCATGCGCGGAAAATAATACTACCTGTATAATTATTTCAATTAACAGAGACTTTACCGAAAAAGTATTGTCTCTGTTTTTATTTTTAACCGCTTCATATATGGTTTTTGAAAGCTTTGAATTACAGGATAAAGCATAGACAATCAATGATATAAGAAGCGCTGAAACAGGCGCAATAAGCAGTAATATATAACCTATTCCTTTGCCACTGTATAGTGAGAAATAGCAGGCGCATTTCATTCCGTAAAAAATTCCTGCAATTACGGGAATAAAATTCATAACTGCAAAGCCAATTAATGAAAATCCCATTAAAACAATTAACAAAAACAAAGATAAATAAAGCATCAAATTTGCAACTACTGCCACGGAAAAGCTTTTTGTTACCTCTGTAAGAACCGTATTAACTGCTTCGGATTTTGATACCGCGTAAAAGTATGAGCCCAATATAAGACCGAATACATAAAAAATTATTGAATAAACAGACTCTTTATTGTTTTGAAAAAAGGTCTTAAAATCGAACTTTTTATCATTAACAATTTCAAAATTAATATTTTCAAGCTCTTCCATTTTATCTACGCTTTCTTACAGTTTTAAATAATGCCGCCAAAATTGCCGATAACAAAATAACTGCAATTCTAATTATCGTCATAGCGAGTGAATTTTTATTTACGACTGAATTGATTATTGTAAAAATTACCAATATTGATGATGACAGCACCGACATAAGCAAGTAGTTACTTTTAAAGTCTATCATACAAGCATAAGCAGTTGCGAATGACGCGGCGGCGCATATTACAAATGATACATATTCGGCATATTTTAAATCTATATCAAGCTTTAAAAATACAGCAGAAGAAAGAAGGGATAAAAGAACAACACACAAGGCTGAGGACAACAGGCTTTTTATCACAAATTTTATAAACAATGATTTATTATTTGTAGCAGAAATTTTTGGCATAACAAAACCCCTCCGAAATAATATATTCGAAGGGGCAAAAAACTATAACCTTATATCAGTCATTTTTAGTTTCGTCAACAACATCTTTATTTGTTTCGTCAACAGAATTCTTTTTACTGTCTTTTTTGTTCTTTTTCGCTTTAGCTGCTTCCTTTGCGGCTTCAACTTCCTTTTGATGCTGCTCCATCTTTGTCTTATTTGTATTAATAGCCCAACGCTCAATCTTCATTTTATTCCTGTCTGAGCCTGTTTCAATAATAAGGTCATTTTCGCGGATTGTAACAACCCTGCCGACAATACCGCCGATTGTTACTATTTCATCACCGATTTCAAGTGAAGCTCGCATTTCCTGCTCTTCCTTTTGACGCTTCTTCTGGGGTCTTATCATAAAGAAATACATAACAACAAGAAGCACAACCATAAGAATAATATACTGTGTTGTACCGCCGCTACCGGCTGCTCCCGAAGCATTTGAAGCGCTTGACGCCATCATTAAAATTAAATCCATTTACATTTCCTCCTAAACAGAATACATATATTATATTAGAACGCTTAAGCTTTTGCAAGTATTTTCTATATTCTTGTGTCAAGTTTTACACAATATTCATTTTTATAATCAGTAAATGAACCGTTGTCTAAATTTTCTCTGATTTCGCTCATAAGATTATTATAAAAATAGAGATTGTGCATTACAGCTAACCGCATTCCTAAAATTTCACTGCTTTTTATGAGATGCCTGATATACCCTCTTGAATATTTTCGGCATACAGGGCATGTACATTCTTCATCAAGCGGTTTTTCGTCTCTTGCATATTTTGCATTATTAATATTGATAATTCCCTTTTTAGTAAAAATTTGACCGTGGCGTGCGTTACGGCTCGGCATTACGCAATCAAAAAGGTCGACTCCCCTGCTGACTGCCTCAAGAATATTTCCCGGAGTGCCTACACCCATCAAATATCTTGGCTTGTTTTCAGGGGCATAAGGCTCAACTGCGGAAATAATTCTATACATATCCTCCTTTGGCTCTCCCACTGCAAGACCGCCTATCGCATAGCCGTCAAGGTCTAATTTTGCAATTTCCTTCATATGCTCAATTCTCAAGTCATCATAGGTACAGCCTTGATTAATACCGAACAGGAGCTGATTTTTATTAATAGTTTCGTTAAGGGAATTAAGCCTCTCCATTTCCTTTTTACATCGCTCAAGCCAACGGAGAGTTCTTTCACAGGCTTCCTTAGCGTATTTATAATCGCAGGGATTTTCAACACATTCGTCAAAAGCCATCGCAATGGTGGAAGCAAGCTTTGACTGAATTTGCATACTTTCCTCAGGACCCATAAAAATATTTCTTCCGTCAATATGAGAATTAAAGTAAACGCCTTCTTCTTTAATTCTGTTAAGCTTTGCAAGACTGAAAACCTGAAATCCGCCGCTGTCTGTAAGTATGGGTCTGTCCCAATTTGTAAATTTATGAAGTCCGCCCATTTCGTAAACCAAATCGTCTCCGGGTCTGACATGAAGATGATAGGTGTTGCAAAGCATAACCTGACAGTTTATGTCTTTTAGATCCTGCGTCGAAAGTCCGCCCTTAATTGCCGCAGAAGTTGCAACATTCATAAAAGCAGGAGTCTGCACGGTACCGTGAACAGTTTCAAATTCTCCGCGTCTTGCTTTTTCTTCATTTTTTATAAGTGTAAATTTTGCCATATGTTCCTCCAAAGCAAAATTAATTAGTAGATAAACATTGCATCGCCAAAGGAAAAGAAACGATACCTTTCTTCAACAGCAATTTTGTAAGCGTTCATAACATTTTCTTTGCCTGCAAAGGCTGAAATCAGCATAATAAGCGTACTTTCTGGTAAATGAAAATTAGTTACCAATGCGTCCATACATTTAAACTCAAAGCCCGGGTAAATAAAAATACTTGTATCTCCGCAGTCCTCACAGATTTTGCCGCATTTTGCCGCAACGGATTCAACGGTTCTGCAGCTTGTTGTTCCAACGCAGATAACGCGTTTACCGTTTTTGTGAGTTTCATTTATTAAATCAGCAGTTTCTCTTGGCATAACATAATGCTCGGTGTGCATTTTATGCTTTGTAACATCGTCAACCTTAACAGGTCTAAAGGTGCCTAAACCAACATGAAGCGTAACATATCCGATATTTACACCCTTATTCTTAATCTCTTCAAGCATTTCGGGAGTAAAATGCAGTCCTGCAGTCGGTGCCGCCGCTGAACCTAAATCACGGCTGTAAACCGTTTGGTATCTTTCTTTATCCTGAAGCTTTTCTTTAATATACGGCGGTAATGGCATTTGACCGATTTCGTCAAGAACCGCAAAAATATTTCCTTGGCAATAAAATTCAACAATCCTGTTGCCGTCATCTAATATATCTGCAACTCGACATTCAAGCTTTCCGTCACCAAAAACGAATTCGGTACCTTTTTTTGCTCTTTTGCCCGGTCCGCAAAGGCATTCCCATTTAAGATTTTCAATTTGCTTTAAAAGCAAGAACTCAACAACTGCGCCGGTTTCCTTTTTTACTCCGTATATTCTTGCAGGAATTACACGGGTATTATTAAGTATCAGGCAATCGCCGGGATTAAGAAGCTCAGTTAAATCCTTAAAAATTTTATGCTCAACAGCCCCTGTTTTTCTGTTTAGCAGCATCAGCCTTGAGGCATTTCTCGGTTCGATAGGGGTCTGTGCAATAAGCTCCTCAGGCAAATCATAGTAAAAATCTGAAGTTTTCATCATTTTCTCCATAAATTACAATTGACATATATATATAATAAGTGATATTATATTAGGCAAAGTATTGGATTTATCCGATACCTCAATATTATATTGCATATTATCTTGATTTACAAGATATTTTTAAGGAGAATTATTATGAACAAGAAGTATCGCGTCGGAATAGTAGGCGCAACAGGTATGGTTGGTCAAAGATTTGCAACCCTGCTTGACGGTCATCCTTGGTTCGAGGTTGTTTGCCTTGCGGCATCATCAAGAAGTGCAGGAAAAGCATACAAGGATGCCGTTGGTAAAAAATGGTGTATGGATGTTGATATTCCGGAGTCAATGAAGGATATTGTTGTTATGGATGCAACAAACGATATTGATAAAATCACAGCGGCTGTTGATTTTGTATTCTGTGCCGTTGATATGAAAAAGGACGAGATTAAAGCTCTTGAGGAGGAATACGCTAAGCACGAGTGCCCTGTTGTATCAAATAACAGTGCGCATCGCTTTACTCCCGATGTTCCCATGGTTGTTCCGGAGCTTAACGCTGAGCATATTGAAATTATAAAGGACCAAAGAAAAAGACTCGGAACAAAGCGCGGCTTTATTGCTGTTAAATCTAACTGCTCCTTGCAGTCTTATGTTCCGGCTATTTTCCCTGTTAACGACAAATTCCCTGTAAAAGATGTACTTGTTTGCACATATCAGGCAATTTCCGGAGCAGGCAAAACCTTTGAAACATGGCCCGAAATGGTAGATAATGTAATTCCCTACATCGGCGGAGAGGAAGAAAAAAGCGAAAAAGAGCCTCTTAAGCTTTTAGGTAAAATTGAAAACGGCGAAATAGCTTCTGCAAGCAAGCCTAACTTTACTGCACAGTGTATCCGTGTTCCCGTTTCCAACGGTCATTTGGGTGCAGTGTTCGTTAGATTTGAGGACGGCTGTAAGCCCACTAAGGAGCAGATGATAGAAATTTGGGATAATTTCAGCGGCAGAGCACAGGAGCTTCAGCTCCCCTCTGCACCAAAAAAATTCCTTAACTATTTCACAGAGGATGACAGACCTCAGATAAAAACCGAAAGAATGCTTGAAAACGGAATGGCTGTTTCAATCGGCAGACTCCGTGAGGACACTCAATACGATTATAAATTTGTATGTCTTTCACACAACACGCTTAGAGGAGCCGCCGGCGGAGCTGTTCTGCTTGCTGAGCTTCTTGCGGCAGAAGGATATATGGATTAATTGATTAAGGAGAGATTATTATGAAAGAACCTATTTTTACAGGTGCGGCAGTTGCAATTATTACACCTATGAATGAAGACGGTACGGTAAATTACGACGAATTCGGAAGGTTCATTGATTTTCAAATTGAAAACGGTACCGACGCTATCGTTGTATGCGGTACTACCGGAGAATCCTCAACCTTAAAGGTTGTTGAGCATAACGAAGCAATCAAGTGGTGTGTTAAGTATGTAAATAAAAGAGTACCTGTTATTGCGGGCACAGGCTCAAATTCAACTGCATGCGCAATCGACATAAGCAAAGAAGCATGCGAAAACGGCGCAGACGCCCTTTTGCTTGTAACACCTTACTACAACAAAACAAGTCAAAGAGGATTAATTGCTCACTACACAGCAATTCACGACGCAACAAACCTTCCTATTATTCTGTATAATGTTCCCTCAAGAACAGGCTTAAACATTGCCCCAGAAACTGCAAAAGAGCTTTCAAAGCTTCCGAGAATTAACGGAATTAAGGAAGCGTCCGGAAATCTTGAGCAGGTTGAAAAAATCCACGAGCTTTGCGGCGACGAGCTTAATATTTGGAGCGGTAACGACGACCAGATATACGACCTTATGGAGAGAGGCGGCAAGGGAGTTATCAGCGTGCTTTCAAATATTGCTCCGAGAGAGGCACACGATATTGTTCAAAAGTATCTTGATGGCGACAGGGCAGGCAGTAAGGAGCTTATGGATAAGTATATGAAGCTTGCCAAGGCAATGTTTGTTGATGTTAATCCAATTCCCGTTAAGGAAGCCGTTTCAATGATTGGCTTTAACGCAGGTCCCGTAAGACTACCGTTAATTGAAATGGATGAAAGCAATAAGACTTACGTTAAGAATACACTTAACGAGTACGGTTTACTTAAGTAAAATAATTTGAGGAATTTTAAATGACAAGGATAATTACTACCGGTGCTAACGGAAAGATGGGTAAGGTTATTCAAAGCGTTGTAAGCGCAAGAGAAGACTGCGAAATAGTTGCAGGTGTTGATTTGAATACCGAGCCAAACGGATTATTTCCCATCTATCCGTCAATATCAGAGGTTAAGGAGCAGGCAGATGTTATAATTGATTTTTCAAATCCTGTTCTTCTTGACGATTTGCTTGAATATGCAAAAACAACCTCGACTCCGCTTGTTATAGCAACGACAGGATACAGCAAAGAGCAAAAGAAAAAAATTGAGGACGCGTCTAAAGACTCTCCTATTTTCTTTACCTACAATATGAGCGTTGGAATTAATCTTTTGGCAAACCTTGCAAAAAAGGCCGTTGAGGTATTAGGCGGAGATTTTGATATTGAAATAGTAGAAAAGCACCATAATCAAAAAATAGACGCTCCCAGCGGAACTGCGTTAATGCTTGCAGATGCAATATGCGAGGTAACTCCGCAGCCGATGAAATACGAATATGACCGCCATTCAAAAAGAGAAAAGCGCACAAGAAACGAAATCGGTCTTCATGCAGTAAGGGGCGGCACAATTGTTGGCGAGCACGAAATAATTTTTGCAGGCAGAGATGAGATTATCACTCTTTCTCATTCTGCAAGAAGTAAGGAAATATTTGCAGTAGGTGCTGTAAACGCCGCTGTGTATATGAACGGAAAAGGTCCCGGATTATACCAAATGAGCGATGTAATCGAATAAGCAAAAAAGCTGAAGTTCACCTGAACTTCAGCTTTTTTATTAGTTAAATGTATTTTTTATTACTCCGTTTAGTAGCTTTGGAATATCTATACTTTGGGGACAATGAGTTTTGCATTTTCCGCAGCTCACGCATGCATCGGCATTAATATCAATATTAGTGTATTCTTTTAAAGCTTCGTCCTTATTGCCTGTTTTAAACAAATTATATGCAGAAAAAACAGAGCTTATTTTTACTCCCTTTGGACAGTCGGCACAGTAGTCACAGCCTGTGCACGGAATTACATCAGACTTATTCATCATTGCGGCGGCATTTGCGCAAATTGAAAGCTCTCTGTCTGAAAACGGCTTAAAATCCGTTAAGGTATCAAGATTATCGCGCATTTGCTCCTTTGAGTTCATACCGCTTAATATTGTCAAAACATTCGGGTGACTTGCAACAAAGCCAATTGCCCAAGAGGCAATACTGCAATCAGGTCGAGCAGCCTTAAACATTTTCTCAATATCCTCGTCAACCTGTGCAAGCTTGCCGCCTCTGACAGGCTCCATAACTATAACAGGTATTTGAGCATCTGTAAGAATTTTATACTGCCTATCGGCCGACTGATTTTTCCAATCGAGGTAATTCATTTGAATCTGAGCAAAATCCCAATGATGCGCCGAAACTATTCTTTTCAAATCATCAACTGTTCCGTGAAAGGAAAAACCGATGTTTTTTATTTTTCCTTTCTTTTGCTTTTCAAGCAAAAAATCGTACGCACCGAATTTTTCGCACTTATCGAAATTATCTTTATCAAGTGAATGAAGCAGATAAAAATCAAAATAGCTGTGCCCTGTTCTGTCAAGCTGTTTGTTGAAAACCTTTTCCATATCTGACTTTTTAGGGCAAAGCCAGATTGGAAGCTTATCGGCAAGATAATAGCTTTCTCTCGGATATTTTTTCAGTGCAGTGCCGATAAATTTTTCGCTTTTTCCCGCGTGATACATATAAGCGGTATCAAAATAATTAACACCGTTTTCGTACGCCATATCAACAAGTGCCTGCGCCTTTTCATAGCTTATCAGTGGGTTGGCCTCTCTTTTTACAGGAGTTTTGCAGGGCAGGCGCATAGTACCCAGTCCCAGCAAGGAAACCTTTGTGTCCTTAAACTTTCTTTTATCTACCATAATATTATTCCTTTGTCCAGGTTACACCCTGCGGAGTATCCTTAAGAATTATTCCTTTTGCCTTTAAATCGTCACGAATTTTATCGGCAGTTGCCCAATCCTTTGCGGCTCTTGCTTCCTGCCTTTTAGCAATAAGCTCTTCTATTTCAGCGTCAATATCATTAGACTTACGATTATATAGAATACCCAAAACTCCGCAAAGCTCGTCAAATATTTGAGCCGCTGTTTCGCAAGCCTTTTTGGAGGCATTTTTGTCGATTATCTTTGTATTAATATCCTTAACAAGCTCAAATACAGCGGCAAGACCGTCGGCAGTATTAAGGTCATCATCCATAGCGGTAATAAACTGCTCTCTGCGGCTGTTTAAAAGCGTAATAAGCGCATCTTCACCGCTTACATCATCTGCATTTTTAAGAGCAAAATCAAGGCTTTCACGGCATGTATAAAGTCTTTCAAGAGCAGATTTACACTGTTCTATAATTTCAAGACTGTAGTTAATAGGTGAACGGTAGTGAGAAGAAATAAGAAAATATCTGATAACCTCATAGCCGTAAACATTCGCTATTTCTCTAACCGTTTTAAAATTGCCTAGAGATTTACTCATTTTAACATTATCAACATTAATATAGCCGTTGTGCATCCAATATTTTGAAAAGGTACAACCGTTTGCACATTCGCTTTGAGCAATTTCATTTTCGTGGTGCGGGAAAATAAGATCCTGACCTCCGCAGTGAATGTCGATAGTATTACCTAAAAATCTTCTGTTCATTGCAGAGCACTCAATATGCCAGCCCGGTCTGCCCTTGCCCCATGGAGATTCCCAATAGGGCTCGCCTTCTTTTGCACTTTTCCAAAGGGCAAAATCCAGTGGATCCTCTTTAATTTCTCCAACAGCTATTCTTGCGCCCGACTGTAAATCCTCAATGGGCTGGTGGCTCAGCTTTCCGTATTCCTTAAACTTTAAGGTTCTGAAATACACATCACCGTTAACGGCATAAGCGTATCCCTTTTCTTCAAGGGACTTAATTATTTCAATGATTTCATCAATGTTTTCGGTAGCCTTGGGATGAACGGTTGCTTCCTTAAAATTAAGTCCGTGGGCATCAGTCCAAAACTCATTAATGTATTTCTTTGAAACCTCCTCAAAGGGAATTCCCTCTTCATTTGCACGCTTGATAATTTTGTCGTCAACATCGGTAAAGTTTTGAACAAACTTTACATTGTAGCCTCTGTACTCCAAATATCTTCTAAGCACATCAAATACGCAAAGGGGTCTTGCGTTACCGATATGAATAAAATTATACACGGTAGGACCGCAGGCATATATTTTTACTTCGTTTTCATCAACCGGCACAAACTCTTCCTTTGTTCTTGTCATAGTGTTGAATATTTTCATTTTAAACTCTCCTTAAGCTTATTGATTTCTTCTTCAAGCTCTTTAATTTTTTGCTGATTATTTTCGATAGCATTCATAACAGGGTCGGGAATATTGATTTGATCAAGGTCATCTATCCTTTCCCCGTCAATTCTTACTATTTCACCGGGAACACCTACAACGGTACAGTTAGGCTCAACATCCTTAACAACCACAGCTCCTGCGGCAATTTTAGCATTTCTGCCGATTGTAATGGGACCGAGAACCTTAGCACCGGAGCCAATCATGACTCCGCTTTCAATTGTAGGATGTCTCTTGCCCACATCCTTACCTGTTCCGCCTAAGGTAACGCCCTGATAAATCATTACATCGTCGCCGATTTCCGTAGTTTCGCCTATAACGATACCGTTTCCGTGGTCTATGCAAACCCTTCTGCCGATTGTTGCTCCGGGGTGAATTTCTATACCTGTTTTATGGGCGCTTCGCTGACTGATATACCTTGCAATAAAAGGCATATTGTGCCTTAAAAACCAGTTAGCCTTTTTGTGACTTCTTAAGGCTTTAAAGCCGGGATACAGCAAAATAATTTCTAACGGACTTCTTGCAGCAGGATCGTGCTCCATAAAGCTTTTAATATCCTCTTTATAAGAGTCAAACATTAAATAACCCTCCATTAATAAAAAACGCCCCTGTCCTTCGACAGAGGCAATAAAAACTGCGGTTCCACTCTTGTTTATACTCAACTGCTTTATAACAGCTTCAGCCAATAACGGTGCCAACCGACGCAAAATACTTGAATTCCTTTGCGCAGCTCCGGAGTGCATTTCACAGGGCTTCAAATACAGGCATTTCAGCAAGTGGCCTGCTCTCTGAAAAAGAAGCTTACTGATACTTCTCTCCTTCACAGCTTTTATATATTACACTACTATTATATCTTTTTTCAGTAAAATTGCAACAGTTATTTTGTTTTGATAAGATGCCAACCGTCCTTTGCATAAATTAGTCCGCTTAACACTGTAACCACCGCAACAATCCAAAATGCAATCGTGCAGTAAACATTCAGCCAAGGCGTCGTCATATCAATATCGGCAGCTCCCTCGCCGATAGCAAGCAAAAGGAAGGTCATACCCGTTGTTGCCATCTGCAAAAAGGTTTTACATTTACCGAAGGCATTAGCGGCAATCACCTCGCCTGTTGTGGCGGCTGACATTCTTATTCCTGCAACAAGAAATTCTCTTGCAAGCATAAGCATAATGCAAATATCGGTGTGCCAACCCATATTGATAAGAATAAGATAGGCGGCAAACACAAGGCTTTTATCTGAAAGAGGATCCATAAGCTTACCGAAATCGGTAACTATTCCCTGCTTTCTGGCAATAATTCCGTCAGCCTTATCACTCATACAGGCAATAAAATACACTATAAGCGTAGCAACCCAATGATACGGAAAATCAATAAAAGCAAATGCCATTAAAAACGGAATACAGCAAAATCTGAATACTGTAATTTTATTTGGTAAATTCATACTAACTCTCCTATAAGATCATAACCGTCATAGCCTACGATTTTTACATTTACAAAATCACCGATATTCAAAGACCTGTCGGTATTAATAATAATGCCGCTGTCAATTTCAGGTGAATCAAAATATGCTCTTGCAGTATAACCATATTCGGCAGTGCTGTCAATAACCGCCGCATAGGTTTTGCCGATTTTCTCATTATTTAACTGTTCGGTAACTGAATACTGAATATCCATAAGAATTTCAGCTCTTCGCTTTTTAACATCATCATCAATTTGATTTTCAAGCTCAAAGGCAGGAGTATCCTCCTCCGGAGAAAAAGCAAAGCAGCCCATTTTGTCAAATTTAATTTCTTTAACGAAGGAGCAAAGCTCCTCGAACTGCTCATCGGTTTCACCGGGGAAGCCAACCATAAATGTTGTTCTTAATGCAAGATTTGGAATTCTGCTTCTCATATCATTTAGAAGTGCTTTAAGTGAAGCATATGAGCCGTTTCTGTTCATATTTCGCAAAACCTGCTCGTTGCAGTGCTGAAGCGGAATATCAATATACGGGCAAATTTTATCTTCCTTTGCAATTACATCTATAAGCTCGTCGGTTATTCTGTCGGGATAGCAATAATAAAGCCTTATCCACCTTATTCCGTCAATTTTAACAAGCTCTTTTAAAAGCTCTGCAAGCTTATATTCGCCGTAAAGCTTTTTACCGAACTTTGTAGTATCCTGTGCAATAAGAATTAATTCCTTAACTCCTTTTTTTGCAAGAAGCCGTGCCTCGTCTAAAATGCTTTCAACGCTTCTCTCCCTGTATTCTCCGCGGATTAACGGAATGGCACAGTAGGAGCACTTATTGTCGCACCCGTCGCTAAGCTTTAAATATGCCCAATGAGACGGCGTAGAAAGCATTCTTTCGCCCTCAAGCTGAAGCAAGTCCTTACTTGGAAAAAAGCTTGTAGAAATGCCCAAGGCCGCCTTTTGCACAATCTTAACAATATCGCGGTCGGCACCTATTCCGATTACGGAATCAACCTCGGGAATTTCCTTAATTATTTCGTCCTGATACCTTTCGGCAAGACAGCCGGTAACTATGATTGCAGAAATTATTCCTGCCTTTTTATATTCTGCGGTTTCAAGAATTGTTTCAATAGCTTCGCGCTTGGCATCCTCGATAAAGCCGCAGGTGTTTATAATCACAATATCGCTTTCCTCAACGGTAGAAGATATTTCAAAGCCGTTTTTTGAAAGCTTTTCAAGCATCAATTCGCCGTCAACCTGATTTTTCGGGCATCCAAGCGAAATCATACCAACCTTAAATTTCATCGTTATCAATCCTGTTTAAAGCTTCGGTAACATCGGAATAGCTAAATCCCTTTCGCATTAATGCCGCGATTACCTTTTGCTTTCCGTTTTCCTGCTGAAGCTTTGACATATACTTGCTCATTATAATTTCCACAGCGGAATTTACCGACGAGTATTCGTTTTCATCAATAAATGCAGAAAGCTTACTGCCGATTATTTCCGAGGCAATTCCTCTTTTAAAGCATTCCTGCTTTATGTGCGCCGGAGAATATTTTTTTACATTTGCAAGATATTCAATAAGCTCCTCGCAATAGCCTTCATCATCAAGATAGCCTGCTTCAATATATCGGTTAATAGCTCTGTCTGCACTTTTTTCATCAACTGTTCTTAAAAGCTTTCTTTTAAGCTCAGCTACCGAATGATTGCGCCGTGACAGAAAATCGCCGCATTTGTTAAGAGCTTTCTTATAATTGATTTCCTCCAAAAGCATTTGCCATTGGTATTCATCAATATCTGTGCCGTCGGAAATATAATGGTCAAGCCAAAAATTAATATCCGTTGTTGCGGCATACTCGCCGTCAAGCAAAAGATGTACCTTGTTTCCTCTGCCCCTTTGGTGCTTAATAATCATTAATCCTCGTCGTCCTCAACGGCAATGTCAAGCTTTGCCTTAGCTGAAGCCGCTGTGTTTCTTACAGGAGCAGGCTCGTCTGCGGCAACTGCAGGAGCAGTTTTTGCTCTGTATTTTTGGGTCGATTCCAACTGAACCTCTTTAAGCTTTGCCTTGATTTTTTCTTCAAGCTCTGCGGCAAATTCAGGATCGTCTTTAATCATTGCCTTGATGTTATCTCTGCCTTGACCGAGACGACGGTCGCCGTAGGAGAACCAAGAGCCGCCCTTATGAATAATGTCAAAGTCAACAGCCATATCAAGAATTTCTCCGTCCTTGCTGATGCCTGTTCCGTACATAATATCAAACTCTGCGGTTTTGAATGGCGGGGCAACTTTATTCTTTACAATTTTTGCCCTTGTTCTGTTGCCGATAATTTCAGTTCCGTTTTTAAGAGCTTCTACCTTTCTTACATCAATTCTGATGCTTGAATAGAATTTAAGCGCTCTTCCGCCGGTGGTTACCTCGGGATTACCGTAAATAACACCGATTTTCTCACGAAGCTGATTAATAAATATGATAATGCAGTTTGTTTTATTTGCAGTACCTGCAAGCTTTCTTAAGGCCTGCGACATAAGCCTAGCGTGCTGACCTACATGATTATCGCCCATATCGCCTTCGATTTCGCTCTTTGGTACAAGAGCCGCAACCGAGTCAACAACAATAATATCTACCGCGCCGCTGCTTACAAGCTTTTCGGTTATTTCAAGTCCCTGCTCGCCGTAGTCAGGCTGTGAAACAATAAGCTCATCAACATTTACTCCGAGATTTGCGGCATAAATCGGGTCAAGAGCATGCTCGGCGTCAACAAAAGCCGCAACGCCGCCCTGCTTTTGAGCCTCGGCAATGCAGTGCAATGCAAGGGTAGTTTTACCGCTTGATTCAGGTCCATAAATTTCTATTATTCTTCCCTTTGGCAAGCCGCCTATTCCGGTAGCAATGTCAAGGGTAAGCGAGCCTGTTGAAACAGCGTCTATTTCAAGGCTTGCATTTTCGCCAAGCCGCATTACCGCGCCGGCGCCGAACTTTTTCTCAATCTGCTTTAACGCAGCCTCCAAGGCTGTATTTTTATCTGAAGCCATATATTTTTCCTCCTAAAACATTTCTTGATAATTATACTAAAATTATATTTTAAAATCAATAAAATATAAGAAAAAGAGTAATTTTTGTGTCATTTTATGAAAAAACAAAAAAAATACTTGCATTTTTTTGCCTGTTATGGTATTATACCACCGTTCAAATTAATAAGGAGGTGTTCGCAAATGGCAAAATGTGAATACTGCGGAAAAGATGTATCTTT
>CALYNN010000027.1 GCA_945221685.1 uncultured Clostridia bacterium
CGCACCACACTGGCAGTGTGGGGGTCAGGGGTTCAAGTCCCCTATGCTCCACCAAGAGCCGAAGCAATGCCTTTGAGTATTGTTTCGGTTTTTAATTTTATCTTTACGACTTGAACCCAATTTGTAAAAAATCCTGCATAAATAAAAAATTTTTGTTACCTTTTGCAATATTCAACACTTATATACTAGGAAGCAAGTTTTGTTTAAAATTAAGCATTTAGGTGATATTGCAGTGATTTATAAAGACGATTTAGAATTACTTGACGCCACGGATTTATTTGAGGACGAGGATATTGTTGTAATTAAATCAACCTTCAAAAATAATACCGACAAGTCAATAATTAAAAGCATCGATTTAGGTATAAAAAATTCAGACGACGAAATAATAGAAATCTGCAATATGAAAAAAACTGTTATTTCTTCAGACACAAAAACAAAGAGCAATAAATAACGGTCTATTAAATGTTATGAAAAAAGACGACAAAACAAATGCCATGAGGCTTCTTGAGCAAAAGAAAATACAGTACACCGCCCACAACTATACAAACACCGATGCAATTGCGGGTCTTGAGGTTGCCGCCGCCCTTAACGAAAATCCCGACGCAGTTTTCAAAACACTTGTTACCGTCGGCAAATCGGGCGAGCATTATGTTTTTATGGTACCTGTAAATAAGGAGTTAAATCTGAAAAAAGCCGCGTCATGCGTTGGCGAAAAGAAAATAGAAATGATAAAATCAAAGGAGCTTTTAGACCTTACGGGATATATTCACGGCGGTTGCTCACCCATTGGAATGAAAAAATTTTTTAAAACAGTAGTAGATATAAGCGCTGAAGGGCAGGAGGAAATTTTCTTTTCGGGAGGAAAAATCGGCTTACAGGTGGAAATAAAATTCAGCGACCTTAAAAAAATCATACGATATACCCTTGCAGACATTACTCAATAAATTATGAAAAGCGGCTTGGAATTCAAATTCAATTCCAAGTCGCTTTCTTTTTCGTTAATTATTATATGTAATTGATTGGCTATCGAAAGCGGTTATTCAAAAGGAATTCCACTGTTTAAAAGCGTTTTCTTAAGCTTTCCCGTTCCGTTTAAAATTCTGTTAATTTTAACGGCTCTGTCTTGGCAAACAACAGCATAATGAAAATATTTCTTTTTAACATATTTTATTTCCTCGCTTTTAACTTTTTTATTATTAGCAGTTATAAGCGTTGCACCGCCGCATAGGTTGGTGTTTTTTTGCATTAAAAATTTCTAAACGCCCTATTTAAGCCACTTTCGGGGCTTGAGCAAAAGCGACAGTGGACGCCTAATTACATTAAAAACATAAAATTAACGAAAATTGCACTACATATCCGCAAAAATACAAGCGTTGGAGAAACCAAATCTCCAACGCTTTTTTGATGTTCTTTTTAGATAAAATCATATTGATAATAGGTTGATTGCTTTATGTATTACCTTTTCATCATAAACCTTATCTTGTTGTTTATGAATAATTCGGTCAAGCTCACTAATATCATTTATCACACACTCATCATTAACAGGACTATTGCTATTTATGAAATAGGCGTAACCGTTTATCCAAATTCTAATATTATTCTCCTTTAAATATTGAGATAAAATATAGATTTGACGCTTCACTTGTTTAATAGGGTTTTTGACTTGCTTTGAAAAAGCATTACCACCGGGAGAAATCTTTACCTTTGTCCACTCATAATCATCTGTATTTCCAAAGAGTTTTCCGTTATAATTCTTAACCTCTACAATAAAAATGCCGTTTTTATTTATGATTAAGTTGTCGATTTCTGCTTCTTTTCCGTTTACACTTAAACTGATATTATTGATAAGAACATCATCGCCACGAAGAATACCTCTTATCCTACTATTGAATATTGCTTCTCCTGTATTTCCAGCGTTTTTAATTTTTCTTTGTTCTCGCTGGTAGGCATTACTACCTACGAGAATAAAAATTAAAACAACTAATAATATAATTGCTATAACATATGGCATATAATTACCCTCTAATATTTTTCGATTTGCTTTTTAATGATAAACATACCTCTATTTAGTATTTCGTCATTATAATACTCTTTCATTTCATCAAGTATATTATTCACATCGTCCATAGTAAAACGGACATCTAATTGTTTACCGTATAGCTCCCAGGCATCAGACACCTACGATTTGAATGTTCCAAACGGTTTTGCAATAACTCTTGATATGTGTTTTTCAGTATCTCCGTCAAGCCAAAAGCCGTCTAATTCGGACAGTAACGACAATCCTTGGTCAAAATACGGACAAAGGCTGAATTCGTTTGTGCTCGGATTGCGAATAATCGCAATGTTATTTGTGTGTCTGTCTTCGTTAAGGAAAAACGCATCTATTTCGAGCATTGCAGTTAGTTATTTGCCAAAGTCCTTAATTTTTGTTACATCTTCAACAAAGTCAACGGTGTATTTTATTCTATCCTTTGCGACCTTTGTGAACTCCTAAGATCAAAGTAATTTTATTTGTTCAAGAGCAGAGTTTTCAACAGTTTGAGCATATAATAATGCCTGTGCATATGGTTATATTAACCTTAAGCATTATTTTGCCCTCCTTTCTGTAATTGCTAAAGCATCATCATATTTTTTTAAAATTTGCCTAAATAAAAGCTTAAAGTATTGCGTTTAATTGAAAATCCTCGAAATTTTGGTTAATAAGTGTTTCTTTGCTTAAATCAATCAGCACCAAATCAATACAATTACAATTATTTTGAAGTAAATACAAATACCCTGAAAACAAAATATTTTCCAATGCCTCTCTTGTTTCTGCATTTATCGGATGAACAATATCAACAAAGGTGTCATTTTTTAATTTTTTACTCGGCATTGCAAAAAACAGTTTGTCCTCAGTTTCCAATATTTTTACATCATGTACTGCAAGCATATTATCAAATGTCAAATTCGCAATAGCCTTTAATTTTGTTTTACTGTCTTGTATCAGGTTAATTCTTATTGATGTTAATAACATTTTGATTGTCTCCTTTAATCGTGAATGATAATCTTTGCATAATATATAAATCAGTCTTTATGCTTTGATTATATAATTATGCAATTTTCGTTGTTTTTTACATTATGCAATAAAAAAGGGAAGTCATTATAAAAGGGGTGATTTTTTAATGGTATATTGAAATATCGTAAAAGCCAATTCTTATAAAGTAAGAATCGTCTTTTACGATATTAAAGCAAGATATAATGGTCATATGCTTAAATTTATTAAACTATCAATATAAATAATAATCTATTCCTGCGAAAAAAACTGTAGTCGCGTTCTATAGGCAAATCACCACACTCAAACTTAACATAATTGCTACCGAACAGCAGCATGCAATCTTGCTCCGTTTTTGCCGGGTCCGAATTCGTATATAACCCTGCTTGTTTCAAAACCATTCTTAATAACGCCGGGATAAGAGGAAAGCCAGCGAATAAGATGTGAAAATTGTAGGCTTTAACTCATCTTTTATTTTCATTTAAACATCTCCTCTTGTAAAGCAAAACAGTTAGCATTAACTACCTTATAATCTTATACCCCAATTTTATTATTAGCTTTAGTGTTTCCAATGCAGTGTTACGGTCATATTCTTTTTCACTGTCAGGCAAATCCGAATATGCCACAAGGCAAGGAGTTGTTTTTAAAGCATCGTTGCGTTCTTCGCCATATTTCCAACCCTGTTCAATTCTTCCCGTTGCCCATACATCATGAACATTTTCTGCTATTTTTTCTGTAAGCTCTAATAATTCAGGTGATAACTGAATATCGCTTGTATCTAATGGCTTTGGCTTATACATAAATTATTCTCCTTTACTTAAATGAAAATTTTGTATTAATTATTTTTTCTAATGTACGGTCAATATTGTCTATATCCGATTTTTCATTAACAGTAACAACGCCCATCATTTCACCGCGAAGCTTTTGCTTTTCATTAAGTAATCTGGACTTCTTATCGTTTTGCGTATCCGCTATGATAATCGGCGTAGCATTTATTCCGAATTTCTCGGCTAACGATTGAATTTTGTAGTAATACTCATGGTTGAGATTAGCCACGGCTTTACATTCAATAAAAAAGCTTCTTGTGCCCTTTGTGGCAACAATATCAAGCTCGTTTTTAACATCGCTGCCCTGCCACGAAATTTCATACCCACTAACAATATCGTCAAATATACCTGAGCTGATACATTTGTGATATACCTCAATTTCTAAAATTCTGCCTTCATTGGTTAACAAATCCTTCACTGCATAGCTTGAATAAGAAATGCTAATGGTATTCTTTTTTTCTGCTGCAGTGGCACTTCCGGCTGAATTATGTTCATCCACAGGGCTGTAAACAGAAATCAATCCTATTTCATTCAATTGTCTAAGAAGCCATTTTATTTTTCCGGAATGCTTTACAAAATCAGGATAATCTTCAAAATTGATTAATCCGCTTATCAGATTGTTGGATTTAATTTCCAATGAATATGTTTTGTCAACAAAAGTTATCAATCTGCTGTTCATAAGCAAATAAGGATTTGAAAACATTTTTTCAAAAGAGGCAAAATACGAATTAGGGCCCTGTATAATCACCTCGCAGGATTCGCTGTTATAATAATTAACAGAAGATTTATCGCTTATTATTTTTGACTCATTTATTAAATAATCTAATATCTTTTTTATACTTTCATATGTGAAAGTCGGCAATAAATATTTCTTTTCGGCATATTCTTCATCTTTTCTGCTTAAGGAAATATGAAAAATTACATCTTCAGACTTAGAATGCTCGGCAAGCAAGGAGCACATAAGCTTCCAAATTTTTGAATTATTTCGGTATAGATTCCATATGTACTCATGGCTCTTATAGAATTCAGGCATAAAATATCTGTCGCCTTGAGAGTCGTCCATTGCAAACATATCGTCAACTTTAAGATATTGATTACCTTTAATATAGTTTAAAAAACTGCAATTATTGATTTCACTGAAAACCTTTTCACTTGAATCAAACTTATAGCATGGATACTTTTCATATAATCCGGCACCTATCATCAAATACGATAATTTGGTTTCATTAATCTCAAGAGCATCAAAAGAGCTTATTTTCTCCAATATAATGCCTATTGACTCAGTAAGAGACTCCATTGAATTTGATATGATAAGCTCATGCTTTATTTTGTTACGACTCAGCTTTACTTTAAAGTCGTTATAGGCTTTTTCTGACTTGATAACAGAAGAATCCAATATAATATGAAAGCCTAAATTTGCCAATATATTCATTCTTGACAAGAGTCTTTTTGTATTAAAGAGCGAAATTTCAAATTGCCGTAATTCATTTATTGATTGAATATATACCAAATAAGTAATATTTGAAGGATTAATCATCATTGCAGAAGCTGCATTGGCAAAATCCTTACTAACATTTCCGAAAGAAAAAGGAACAACAATGTGCTTATTATTTGTATAGGTCAAAATAAACGGGATATTGTTAATAATAGTCGCGTCATTTTCCTTATAATCCACATATTCCATACTCTTAAGCACCGACGCAAAATTTCTGTCTAATATTTTTAAATTAGCCTTTATTTCCGAAGCGGTATTCGGCGGAAGTCCTTCCAGCTTTTTCGCAAAAGAATCAAGCAACGACCTATAATCTTTTGTTTTGTCATTAACGCCGTTTTTTATCAGCTTCATACAGGATAAAAGCTCTGAAAAGGCATAATCGGCTTCTTTTGATGAGGATATTAATGATTTGATTCTTTTAACATATTCGCCTGAAAGAACATTAACGGATTTATCTGCCTCTTTCTTGTAAACACGATGAAGCTTTACCGACATTCTGTCAAGCTCATCAAGCTTTTTAAGCTCATCGGCAGTTGCATTATCCCATTTTGCATTGCTCTTAAAATATGTTTTCAAAGATAATTTATCATCACATTTTAAAATACATACATGTTTTTTATTCTTTTTGTCATTTGGAGGATAGTTTAAGCATTCATCCAAATCTTTTCTGCATACCCATCCGTCGCATACCTTTTCAAAAATCCATCTGCGATGCTCAAGCGTTATCAACTTTTTATAGCTTGAATCATTTTTCTTTATTATTTCATCATAAAATTTCTTTGCAGCCGCATCTCTGTCTTCCAATTCAATATTTACGCTGTGAAGTTTATATTTAATTGATAAAGCCATTGCTATAGAGGAATTATAATTATAAGGCTCTTTAAATTTCTTTCTTGCATCTGAAATATTTATATTTAGATTATCGCACCAAGACAAATGAACATTAAAAGCCATTTGCTCAAGTCCCTCGGCAATGTTTTTAGCTTCAATATTTTCATCAATATAAACCGGTACTATTTCTCTAAACCGTTTATGCACGCCTGAATAAGCGAAACAAACAAATGTATTTTTATTCAGCAAATCATACAGTTGCTTTGCTACGAATTGGTTCAGCTTATCATCACCTAAGGAAACAAAAATGTAATCTATTGCTTCTTTTTTCAAATTTATATTTTCTAAGGTGGAGTTAAATATCTTAAGATTGCCTTCTTTATTATTTTTTGACAGTTGAACACTGCTGCCGCCTTTTGAACCGACAAAAGACGCAAAATACAAATCTGCGTACATATCATTATTATCTGCGCTATATTCGCAGTTAATGTTCACAAAATTTTTCAGCTCCGGGCGAAAGCTCAAGTATGAAGCCATGTCCTCCTCGCTTTCACTTGAAATCGCTGTTATTTTCAAATATCTGTCACACATTTGACCGCACTGAAGGCACTGGTCAATAAATTTTTGCGAATATTCACCTGCTCCGATTGTAACAACATTTATTTCATTTCTTATGGCTTTATTATCGGAATTCAACTCTCTTATATACAGAGGGTTTTTATAAAGCAAATTTTGAATAACCGCAGTAGGATTAACTCCTACCCGGGCATCACTGTCTATAATTCTCAGCTGCTCATTTGGAGGAAGACTGCTGTTATTTGCATATGACAAAAGTCGGGTCGCGATATATCTTAAATCTTCAATTAGGTGATCACAATATAAGTATCTGTCCTGTATGCTGTCTGCCAAGCATTTTCTCAAAACCTTTGCGAGCCTGCATTTTATTTTTACATCTGAATTACATCCGGAATATTTGATTAAATCACATTCCGAAATCCTTTTTTCAATATCATGCAATCCGATTTCGCGTTTATAAACAACCGAATTTTCTTTTGTTGAAAACAACGCATTATATAATATTGCACCGACAGAATAAATATCAGTTCCTGTAAAAATTTCGTCTGTTCTTTTAGGGTCAATAAGCTCCGGTGCGCGAAATCCATCTGTTCCGCAAAACAGAGGTCTGTTGCTTAAATCATAAATTGAATTAATATCAAAAACGGAAATACTATTTGGATTTATATTAAATTGGGAATCGTAATTTACCAAAAAATTTGACGGCTTAATATCAAGATGCAAAATACACGCCGAATGTAACGCTATTAAAAAATCCGTTAACGAAATAAGTGCTTCTATTATGTTGTAAAGCTTATGCCCCGGCAGTTTTTTAGGAGATTTATGAATTTCTTTTATGTAATCGCTGAATCTAACGCCTTCCTTATCATCCTTTGTCCATACATATACAGACGCCCTTTTATTTCCTTCAAACCCACAGTACAAAACGCTTGAGGGCATATAATTATTTAACACCTTACATTTCGGTTCGTCTTTCTTAATTCTCTCAATCAGCTTATATGAATCGGTAAATACATCACAGGCTTCATAAAAGCATATTTCCTGCATATTGCCTACAGGAACAAGCTGATTACTTTTTTTACATCTCTCAAGGCTGTAAAAAATTCCGGAATAATTATCGTCACACGGATAAAACTCCTTCAGTCTTCCCATTTCACCGTTTCTTTGCGCCGAATAACAAACAGAAGAACCTCCCTCTTTTGTTTCGCCGTTGGCGATTGATGAGATTATTTCAAATTCTGAAATATTACCTGTATTTTCTTCCTTTAGTTTTATTACCTGTCCTTTTTTTAATTTTTTCCTGTCCATATTATCTCCTTGGAAGTTAATATTATGTTTTTATCAGAACAAAGCTACAGTCATCAAAATTATTTGACGCTTTAATTTTTCGGGACAAATTTTCACAATTTTTCTCAACATCCAATTCCACATTTTCATCAATAGCGGAATTGAATTCTTTTAATGTTCCGTCAGAACAAATTAATATTGACTGATTGGGTTTTGCGTCAATAATTTTAACATCGGCTACCCTATACGCATTATCGGATGTAACAAGCGGAGTATATTTTTTTTCAATCCTTTTCGGTGGCAAAATAGGTTTAACAGTCTTATGCTCATCACCTAAATATTCAAAAACAGCGCCGTCACCCAAATTAAAGAGTAAAAGCTTATTTGCAACTTTATCAATACAGCAAAACACCAATGTCGCGGCATAGCTGTATAAATCCTCGTTTTGTTTAACTGCAATAAGCTTTAATCGGTATAACAGCTGATCAAGTATTAAATAAGCGGTTTTAGTGCCTGAATATTTATAAAACACTAACGCGTTTTTAGATAAAAATTCAACTATTTCTCTGCATATAACTGTTGCTCCTGTTTTACTGTTTTTACAGCTTGACGCTCCGTCTGATAATGCGATTATTGAAAATCTGTCGTTTTCTTTGCATCTGATAACATCCTCGTTTTTCATTTTGTTTAGTCTGTGAAATCGCCCTTTTTTTGTAAATTTTATTATATTCATTATTTTCCTCCCGTATAAATTTCTCTTTCATTATACGGGAAAGATAAATAACGCAAAGGCAGGGGGGATTTTTAATATATGTTGATATAAACTATACTTAAAATTATAACATCAAACAAATTCTTTTCGGTAAACCTTTGATAACGACAGTCATCTAACAAATTATTCAAGTCATCGCTAAAGTCATTAAACACCTTTTGAGGCTTTATTCCGAATTCATTAGATTCGGCACACCGTTCTTTGTATTTTGCTAAATAAGCAAACAAATGAAGGCATATAATTTTTTCACGGCTTACATAGTCTCCGGCAAATTCCGTTTTACTTTCAACAACATCATTGTAGCATTCAAGAATAATTTCATATACAGTGCTTACTGCTTCCTTAAACGAAATAGAACAGCAGTCAAATACCGTACTGTCTAAATAATTATCAAGCTTTTTGCCTTTAAGCTTAATAATTAATTTTTTGTATTCTTCACTTGCGGTTATTTGATTAGGACATTCCCAAGCATTATTTGTGTTTGCAGCCCTGCCTAAATACATTAGTTTAATTAAACCTTCAAATTCGTCTGCATTTGTATCAAAGGGAATTTGCTTTCTGAAATCCTCAGTCAATTCAAAGTAATTTTCGCTTTCACTGTCGCTTATTGCTTCAGACTCACTGAAATATTTTTTGCAGGATTTTATCATGGCTTCAGCCTGCTTTACTCTGTTTTCTTCGGTACTTTCGACCGGTCTTCGTTGCCTGATAAAATAGAGATAAATAACCTCCGCATAATTCTTGTAATCTATTCCGTCGCCGAGATTTATTCTTTCCGAATCGTCTGATTTATCAAACAGGCTTGCCGTATAGTAATCCTCAAAAAGATTTTTTTCAATATCAATAAACCGATTATAACGGGTACCGTCTGACTTTTCCTCATTAGTATAGTACATCATATTGAAAACGACGGCAAATTTGTAAAGCTGGTGCTTCGTAGTTTGCTTTTGACGGCTTCGCTTCAATTTGCCGTTTGAAAGATCATCGGCTAAAAACAACACTTCAAACATATCTGCAAATTCCTTTGCCTTGCTTTTTGCCGTCTCATACGCTTTATTTGCTTCTTTGTATTCCAAATCATTTTTGGAATAACTTTTCTTAATATCGGCAAATATATTATGCTTTTCTTCTTTTTCCTTTTCTAATACACTGAATTTTTCATAATAAAGATCAAGAATATCTTCACCTAAATTGTTCAAAACATGCTGAAGCTTTTTTTCTTTTGACGGATTTTTAATTCCTTCCATTGGGTATTTTTCCAGAACCAGCTTTACTATTGCCGCAGACTCAACACCGTATTTTACGAACTGCTTTACTATTGTTAAAAACGGTGAATCCAAAAGCTCTCCGTTTTCATCCTTAAACTCTTTATCGGCAAGTCTTTGCACAATCAGCTCAACATAATCAGTTCGTTTCGGATACTGTAAATAGCCTTCATCAAGAGCCTTTACCAGCTGAATATTATCATACCTGGCAGGCAATTCTTCATTCTCTGCAAGGCTTTTCAAATCTGCAAAGCTAAGAGCTCTGATGCTTGCTTCTAAGCCGTATTTCCCTATACTTTTATAAGCGCTTACGATCATATCCTGCAGTCTTCGCAATTCTGCATTATAGCCTCCTGTTATACCCCTGGCATTCTCAACCCTTTCAATTTGCTCGGCTAAGTCTGCCCTTGTCCACCTTGCCGCAGGAAAGGTTTGGTTTTGTGAAGTAATCGAATTGGTAACGGCTTTCATATTCAATGTTATTTCACTGCTTTGCATATCATTTGTCCTCCTGTAATACACTTAACCTTATCAGTCTCTCTTCCGCGCTAAAATAAATTTTTTCGACTCTTTCTTCAGAGAAGCCCAACTCTTTTCCAACTACCGCAAAGCTTTTTTTAATTTCTTTTTTACTATATTCCTCATTATCTTTTACTGCTGAAAATATTCTGTTAAGCACAAGCCTCTCAATAGGTGTAATTTTGCTTAAAGCAAAATCATTCTTTTCTGCAAAGAAGATCTTTTCAATATTATCACTGCCGTTATCGGCGATCATATCCACCAATTCATTTTTGCCGTCGCCTATTTTTTCATCTAAAGATAACTGACCGTTTTTCAAAAGCTCCTTTGTGCTTTTAATAGCTCTTACGCCTATAGCCTTTTTACCAATCTTTTTTTCATTATTTTTCCAATATTCAGCAAGCTCTTCGTCATTTTGGGACGTCCGATGATACTCCTTTGCAAAAAACTCTTCAGCCTTTTTTATACTTATTTGCTGTCTGCAATGATGCTCCGACAAGCCGCTTTTTTCTACTATTTCTTTTGAAATATATTTTTTGATACAGGGAGTTGCGTATGTAGCAAGTTTAACATTTTGGGAGCAATCAAATCTGTCAATGGCTGAAAAAAGTCCCAAGCTTCCAGCCTGAATTAAATCAAGGTAATCATTTTTGTCGGTATAATAATTGTTTACTATACTTACAACAAGGCGCAGATTATGCTTTACAAGCTTGTTTCTGGCTTCCTCGTTTCCTTCTTTGGCAGAAAGCAGAAGCTCTTTTTCCTCTTCTTCCGAAAGAAGCGGATACCTTGAAATTTCATTTAAATAGATATTAACCGAATCCTGCCACTCGACAACTTTTTCATTCTCATCCATAAATGTACCTCCGAAATGTATTAAATTCCCAAAATTATCATATCATATTAACTTTTTTGTTTCAATGAAAAATATCGAATTATAGTGTAAAAGCACGAATACGGCTGACGAAAATCCTACGACCTGATTTTAATCCTTGATTCTTTAATTCACATCACCTCACAATATTTTGGATTTTTATTATTTTACTATCCCCTTACCCTTCCGTTTTTTTAATTGTACCCGCTTCCAAATAACTATGAAAATAAAAAATATACTCATCGGGAAAATATTTCCTAATGAGTATATTTTACTGTAAAATATTTTATTTTGCTTTTTAGGGGGGATTAATTTTCAAGGGCATCAATAATGCGCCTGCAATATGGGTTATCCGGTTGCTTTTTTGCCAGCTTCAGCGCCATAAGAAAATACTTTTTTTCATTGATAAATAACCCATAGTTATAATAGCTCATTGCCAAATCGGCATTATATCTTTCCGGGTTTTCTTCTGCAAGCACTTCATATATTTCTATTGCTTTGGTATAGTAGTCCTCTGCCTGTTCGGGTTTTCCCTGTTGATTATAAAAGTTACCTGCATCGGTGCCGGCAGATGCAAAGCTGTCTGTAGCATTTGATATATCGGCAGATGTATTTGAATCAACAGAATTGCTTTGCGACTGTGCCGCGTCAAAGGCATCAACCGCATTTATATACTCCTCCGCCATGGCGCTTGTGCTTGAAAGGACTTCTTCCTTTGAGGTGCTTGGATTATTTAGCTCGTGCTCATAGAATTTATTAACACTTTTTCGAAGGGTTGAGTCATATTCTTCTTTGGTAACATGCTGCTCAAGCCATTCACTGTTACTCATGTGAACGTTCATCTCCTTTTTATTTGCATTGTCTATTGCCATCTGTGACGCAATCATTTCCCGAACTACCATTTGCTCTGTTTTTTTATCAACAGGTGCATTTGTATTTTTGTATTTGTTGATTAAAATTTGTTCAACCTCTTTGTCAACATTTTCTCCGTATTTTGATTTCAGCTTTGCAAGTGTTGCATCATAACCGTTGTGGGAGATCTCTTTTAAATAGGATGATATTGACTCATCCTCGCCGTACAAAGCCTTATGCTCGTTAACAAGCCCCATTGCTTTTTCCTGTGAAAATCGGTGGGCGTCAAGCTCGGTTGGATTTAGATAATATAAATCATAGGAATTGCTGCCCTTACCAAGCATATATTGAGAAGCTCGTTGTCCGTCTATATATGTAACAGTAAAATTATTTGACTCAAATTTGGCTTTAATTTCGTCAGGAGCCTTAACCGTTCCGTCGGATATTTTCTCTTGAAGAATATGTCGGTACTCGTGTAATACTGTTTCGTAAGCCAAATAGTTGGGACTATCCAAATCCATTTTGATTGTGGTTTCACCAAACCTACAGCTTATTTTACCTTCAACAAACATTTCTCTGTTCAATGCCATCTTACTTCCGCTTTGATAGCCTGAGATATTTGAGGACATATTTTCAAACGACACAAAACATGTGTATTTTCCTGCGTTATCGGAAATCTCTCTGTTTACTGTTTCCTGAAGAAGCTCAAGCTTATCGCTTTCGCCGAGTTTACCCCATTCGATTTCACTATACATTGACCGTAATGAGTTGTCAGACAAAAAATAATATTTAGTATGCGGCATTGTTAAGGCTTGGTTTTTACCGCTCATACTATCGCCTCTGACGCCATAAACGGTACTCATAAGACGCGTTTTGGGAATATTCATCTAATGCCAAAATAGCATCTATAAAATCGTTATCCTTACGAAGCTGCAGCACTGCTCTGATGCAATATTTATTGCGAATCCATATATCCGAAAACGGCTTGTCCTCCAGCCACTCCTCAATATTCGGATATAGCCTGGGGTTAATATTCATCAGTCTTTCGGTACATTCCGTTTGTTTTTTTTCATTGCAATACGGGTATTCGTCTTTAACCTTGTTCATTATTCTATCAAAATTCATAATAATCTCCTAAATAAAGCTTTTTGCGGCGTCGAACTTTGTGTTAATAATATAAACCGCGCGATTTTTAGCAGCCTCACTTTCAATCAGCTTACCGTCTTTTACATCGTTAATTCTAAAAGGAGTCGGCTCTATGCCGGCACCGTATGTAGTTAATTGTGTAGGTCTTACACCTAATTCTGTCAGCACTGCTTTAACCTTATTCGCCCTTTTTTGAGAAAGGCGTTTACAACCTGCTTTTGTTCCGTCAGTAGCAGTAGAACCGGCAATAACACCATTTAAACCATTATCATCACACAGTGCCTTTGCAACGGGTTTTAATGTATCGTATGCCGGAGCTTCGTCAATAAATTCATCGCTGTCGGATACAAAAGAAAGCTTCTCGGAATTAAACCTAACTACATCGGGGAATGCGTCTCCAAAATCCAAGCTATCCTCTACCACGGTTACAACACTGCAATTCGGACGCGCATTT
>CALYNN010000028.1 GCA_945221685.1 uncultured Clostridia bacterium
AATTTCTTTAAGCAAAAGTAAATCAACGTGTCCGTGCTGATACATTAATGTTGCCGCTGTGTGTCTAAGCTTATGAACGGAAAGTCCGCGGTCACCGAAGCCGGCTTTGTTTAAATATGTATAAACCAAATGCTGAACGGTTTTGTTGCTGATTCTTTGATTCCTTGAGCTTAAAAATAAAGCCCTGTCTTTTACTCCGTCATTTGGTCTAACCTTCAAGTAAGCGGTAACCGCGTCAACACAAGCCTGATTAAGATATACGGTTCGCTGCTTGTTTCCTTTACCTGTAATAACAAGTGAGCCATCGGCTTTAATGTCGTTATAATCAATGGAAACAAGCTCACTCAGGCGCATTCCGCAATTTAAAAAAAGAGTGATTATAGCATAATCTCTTTCCTTGTATTTTCCGTCAATAACAGATAATAGCTTTTCGGATTCCTCAAGTGTAAGATACTTAGGAAGCTTTTTCTTTGTTCTCGGAGCTTCAAGAGATTTCATAGGGTTTGTCTCAAGAACACCAAGATTATCTGTTAAATAAGAATAAAATCTTCTTATTGCCACAACTCGTCTTGCTCTGGTGGCTTCGCTGTTATCACGCTGGGTTTTGCAGTATATTATAAACTGATAAGCATCATTAAGATTTACGCTCTGTATAAATTCTAAATCAATAGGGGACAGGTCAATTTTTTCATCGTCTGCGTCTTCGGGATACAAGCCTTTATGCTTAACCATAAATCGAAAGAAGGTTCTTAAATCAGACGCGTATTCAATTACAGAAAGCTCGCTATGATTTTTTATTGCTTCAATATATACTAAATATTGCTGAACAAGCTTTGGAAGCTGTGAAAATTCATCTTTACGCATAAGCTACAATCCTTTCTACATAATTTTACTAAATTATCGGCATATAGTCAAATGTTATATTATTTTTTATAATATGATAATTTGTTGGTAATTTGTATCGAATAGAAATTTTCTTTATGATGAGTTAGTCGTCATAAAAATTTCTATCGTCCGGAATTTAGCATAATATTTATAGAAATGTAAAAGTTGTTAAAAATAAATGCTTAAGAAAAATTTAATTTATTAAATAATCATCAGTGTAAAAGTTTATTGTTTGAAAATTCATATCTATATAAAATATTTTTGTAAATAAAACACGATTAAAAGTATTATTTTATAATTAAGTTGTTATAATCATTAATTCATTAATTACTTTACAGAAACTGAAAAATAACTTGAAAACCGCTTATTTTAACAATTATCACTCCCCTCAATTATACAAAATATTAATTTTGTATAATTGTAAAACAAAAACAACGAGTTTTCGGGACTTTTACCCTCTTTTTTTATTAGCAAATAATTTTTGTTTTATTTAATGATTGAGTTAATTATGTGGGTATAAATAAGTAAAAGCCGTAAAGCTGTTACGGCTTTTTTAGAATTATTCCGTAAGTGCCGAAAACGCTTCGCGAATTGTTCTGACAGGAACAATGTCAACACTCACTTTTAGATTTTTAGACAAGCCTTTGTAATTATGAAACGGAATAATGCATTTTTCAAAGCCTAATCTTGCGGCTTCGGTAACTCTTTGCTCGCAATGGCTGACTGCTCTTATCTCTCCTGCAAGCCCAACCTCTCCAAATGCAAGCACCTTATCCCCTACCGAAATATCCTTTAATGACGAAACCAACGCCATAGCAACTGTTAAATCAGCCGCAGGCTCATCCAGTCTTAAGCCGCCCACAACATTGATGTAGGCATCCATATTATTGAAAAAATATCCTGCTCTTTTTTCCAATACTGCAAGCAACATACTCATTCTGTTGTAATCAAAGCCTGTACTCATTCTTCTGGGCGTTCCGAATCCTGTGGCGCAAACAAGACCCTGCACTTCTGCAAGAATCGGTCTGCTTCCCTCCATAACGCAGGCAACACAGGTTCCGGATGTGTTTTTTGGTCTGCCTGAAATCATCATAAGCGAAGGATTTAAAACCTCTTTTAAACCCTCGGAGGTCATTTCGAAAACACCTATTTCATTAGTGGAGCCGAATCTGTTTTTTACTCCGCGAAGAATTCTGTATGAGTAGTTTTTTTCACCCTCAAAATAAAGCACTGTGTCAACAATATGCTCCAATACCTTTGGTCCTGCAATGCCGCCATCCTTGTTAACATGGCCTACAATGAATACGGGAATTCCAAGTCCTTTAGCTGTGTGCATAAAGAGATTTGTGCATTCTCTGACCTGTGCCACGGAGCCTGCCGTGGAAGATATTCCGTCAAATACCATTGTTTGTATTGAGTCGATTATTACTATATCGGGTTTTTCCGACTTGATAATATCGATAATTTGCATTACATCGGTTTGCGATAGAATATACAAATTTTCTGTTGTAACGCCAAGCCTTTCGGCTCTCATTTTAATTTGCGGTGCAGACTCCTCACCGCTGACATACAGTATTTTGTTATCCCTTCCGAGATACTCACAGCTTTGAAGTAAAATAGTTGATTTGCCTATTCCGGGATCGCCGCTTATGAGCGTTAGACTTCCTAATACTATTCCTCCGCCGAGAACTCTGTCTAACTCCTTATTGCCTGTTAAAATTCTTCGGTTAGTATCCTCTTTAATGCTTTTTAGGTTCATAACCTTTGCCGAAGATACTAACGGGCTTTTTGCAGAGCTTTTACCTGCTGTTGAAAGAAGCTCCTCCTCCATTGTGTTCCATTCATTGCATCCGGGGCACTTTCCGTACCATTTAGGTGAAGAATATCCACACTCACTGCAAACATACACTGATTTGTTCCCTGCCATTTTTAACTCCTAAACTTTATCTATGTATTCATTAAATCCTGCAAAAACAGAAAAAGCAATATCCTTTTGATATATTTCATTTTTAAGCTTTTCGTTTTCTGCCTTATTGCTCATAAATCCGCACTCCACCATAACCGATGGAACCTTGGCTTTATGTATTATGTAGTAGCTGCTGTCACTTTTTTTATTTTCTCTTTTATTATCAGGTTGAATATTATGCTTTGTATAATTCAGTATTTCATCCGCAAGAATTTTGCTGACATCATCGTTTGGCGAATACCAAACCTGCATTCCCCATTCCCTTTCGTCATCAAAATGATTTTGATGAATAGAAACTAAAACAGGATTATCAAAGCTGTTTATGTAGTCAAATCTGTTATACAAATCAGATCTGCTTCTGTCATCATCCTCGGAATAAACAAGATAATCTCCGCCTCTTGTTAGGTTTGCAGAATATCCGCAGACTCTTGCAAAATCATACAAATCAAGTGCAATAGCAAGATTAATGTCTTTTTCAAGTGCACCGTCTGTTCCTATAGTTCCGCAGTCCTCGCCGCCGTGACCGGCATCAATAACAAGATTAACTTTGTCATTTATAACTGTGCCGCTTATTTTTTCTGTTTTGTGCACAGTTTGGGAAAGGCAGAGAGAAAATAAAAAAGTAAGCGTAAAAATCAAAGCAATTATTGTATTCCTTTTCATATCATCACCAATAATTACTATGATAAAATTATAACTTAATATGCTCAAACAATCAAGGTGATATTGATTTTTTACATAAATAGGGATATAATTAGTACTGTAATTTTTTCAAAACGGAGATATTTTTATGAAAATTGTTAATCTTGACGGTTTCACTACCAATCCCGGTGACTTAAGCTGGGAAAATATTAATCAGCTTGGAGAATACACTGTATATGACAGAACGAATAAAGAGCAAATTATAGAAAGGGCGAAGGGCGCCGAGGTTCTCGTTATCAATAAAACCGTTATAGACAGGAATTTACTTGACGCACTTTCACCCGAATTAAAGCTTATTGCCTTACAGTCAACAGGCTATAATGTTGTTGATTGCGCATATGCAAAAAGTCTTGGAATAACCGTAAGCAATATTCCCTCTTATTCAACCGACGCTGTAGCTCAGCTTGTGTTTGCGTTTATTCTTCAAATTACAAATAAGGTTTCGTTACATTCCGAAGCAGTACGAAACGGTGAATGGTGCTCCTGTCCTGATTTTTGCTTTTGGAAGTCTCCGTTAACGGAGCTGTCGGGAAAAACAATAGGCATAATAGGCTTTGGCGCAATAGGCAGAAAGGTTGCGGAAATTTCCGAGGCTTTCGGAATTAAGGTGCTTGCTTATTCTCCGCGCCCTAAAGAGAAGGGCTCGCTTAAAACAATTGAGTTTGTTTCTCTTGATGAGCTTTTGAGTAGCAGTGATATAATAACCTGTCATTGTCCTTTAACTGCCGATACCGAAAAGATGATTAATAAGGAAAATATTTCAAAAATGAAAAAGAGCGCCGTTTTTATTAATACATCAAGAGGACCGGTTGTTGACGAGCAGGCGCTTGCCGATGCCTTAAACAAAGGTTTAATTGCCGCGGCTGGACTTGATGTGCTTGAAACAGAGCCTGCAAAGGAGAACAATCCCCTGCTGAAAGCAAAGAATTGCTATATCACACCCCATATTGCATGGGCGGCGCAGGAGACAAGACAAAGGCTTTTAAATATACTTGAAGATAATATTAGAGCATACATTAACGGCAAGCCGCAAAATGTTGTAAATTAAGCTATTTATATAAAACAATATTATCCAAAATATGATTTTAATTTTATTTTTGCTATTGACTTTAGAGCGAAAATCTATTATCATATTTGTTGCACGCTGGTGTGGCGAAATCGGCAGACGCAAGGGACTTAAAATCCCTCGGTGGCAACACCGTACCGGTTCAAGTCCGGTCACCAGCACCAAAAGCGCAGTTTTATACTGCGCTTTAATATGCCGGCGTGATGGAATTGGCAGACGTGCTGGACTCAAAATCCAGTCCTGGCAACAGGGTGCGGGTTCGACCCCCGCCGCCGGCACCAAAAAAAGCACTTGCAATGCAAGTGCTTTTTCTTTAAGTTAATTTATTTTATTCTTTATTTTTTCGTAAATTTCGATTATTTTAAATTTAGGAGTATAGCCGTCGTTTATTAGCTTCATTTCATCATCGGTTAAATAATCGTTCATTGATTCGGTACAAGCGGAAAGACAAACCGACGGAAAAACAATACACCACCAATTATGGCCACGACCCTCTCCTAATTCAATTTTTATTGAATTATAAATGCCTGCAGGAAGTGTGAAATCATCATAAACTCTTGTGTCATAGTATTCCTTTAAAACAGATACCTTTGCTTTATAGTCGAATCCGTTTTCTGTTATGCAGCTATTGCAAAGAGCTTCAATATAACCAATATTACATGAAGCTATTTCGATGTTTTCCTCAAGATTTTTTTCTGAAAACAAATCAGCTGTATTTTCTATAAAATAATTTTTAACCTTCAGCTTTAAATCCTGATCCTCGGTGCTGTCTGAATTTGCGAGGATATGAAGCCTTAAAACCTTTTCACTAATATTTTCGGAAGTGTTTATAATTGGTTCAAAAACGCCTGCTACTAAGGTTATTATCATAAAAACGGGAAGAAATATTTTAAGTATTTTCAAATAGTAAAACCTGCCTTTCAAGCAAATGATTGGCAGGTTTTTCCTATTTTATTCAAAATTTTTATACCTTTGCGAATTTTTCGCTAAGCTCTTTAACGGTGTATCTTCCATTGCTTTGCTCTGTGAGTGTATTACAAAATTTTTCCGTTAAGTCGGATTTTAAGCTAAAATTAACGGTTACAAAATCGGCAAAATTACTGTCTTCAACATTAGCGTCAATGTCGTTAAGCATAAGCAAAAGTCTGTCATAAAAGCTGTAGTCAACTGTAACGGAAAGTAATTTGCAGGGAGCCATTGTAATTATATTTCCTGCACTTACAGCAAGCTTGGAGCCGTGAGAATATGCTCTGACAAGTCCGCCTGCGCCTAAAAGAATTCCACCGAAATACCGCGTAACAACTACGCATACATCGTATAAGCCCTCTTTTAGCAAAACATCTAATACAGGCACGCCTGCCGTACCGCTTGGCTCACCGTCATCAGAGGAGCGCTGAATATTGTTTTCTCTTAACACAAAAGCCGAAACATTATGGGTAGCATCCCAATGCTTTGATTTTATTGAATTTATAAAATCGGTTGCCTCCTGCACAGTTTTTACAGGCTTAACATATCCGATAAATTTTGATTTCTTTTCAATAAATTCGTCGTAGGCTTCTTTTTCTACTGTTTTATATTCATTCATAATTTTATAACGATAAAAAAACAAGGCAACGATTAATACCGCTGCCGTTGATTTTTTGATTAGCCCTTTCTGGCATATCTCTTGTTGAATCTGTCTACGCGTCCGCCGGTATCAACAAGCTTTTGTTTACCTGTGAAAAACGGATGACACTTTGAACAAATATCTACTTTTAACTCACTTTTAGTGCTCTTTGTTTCGTAGGTAGCACCGCAGGCACACTTAACTGTGCAGGTATCGTAATTAGGATGAATTGCGTCTTTCATTTACTTTCACCTCTTTGCAAGTAATCTAATTCGTTTGATATATTAACATAAGTAATAACAAAATGCAAGCGTTTTTTTAAATTATTTATAATAACAGATTTTTCCCAAATGAAAAGAATATAAAACTGTTTCCTTTACTCTTTTTTTCAAGGCTTTTGTAACTGCGTTTCTATAAAAGGCAAGTTGATTTTTATACCTGTCTAACAGCTGGCTTTCATTCTGAACTCTGTCTGTTTTGTAGTCAACCAGCACAAGCTCACCGTTTTCCTCAAAAACGCAGTCGGCTATTCCCTGCACTAAAATCTTATCGTCAAAATCTACTGCGTAAATTTCTCTTGCAGTGATAAAGCCTGAAAGCTTAAGCTCGCGGTAAACCCTTTCACAATTAAATATTCTTTCGGCAAGCTCACTGTTGAAGAATTGAGAAAGACTTTTTCTGTCAAGAGAATCAGCCTGTTCTTCGCTTATGTATCCGCAGCTTGATAGTCTTAATATTTCTGCCTCTAAATCTGCCCTTGCATTTTCGTAGCTGCAAAACTGCATAAAGGTGTGCATTGCTGTGCCTCGCTGAGCCGGCGACATTGAGCTTTTGTTCATAAACGAAGGTTTAGACGAGGTAATGTATTCAAAGCCGATTTCGTCGCTGTCAAGAGACGATGCGGTAAGCTTTGAAGATAATCCCTCAAGACAACGCCGTTGATAATTATAGTTAAGCTTTTCGCTGATTAATTCAACAGTTTTTACATCCGGTTCAACAAATGTTAATTCTCCATTATTATGCTCCAAGTCTTCACTTTCGGAAATATTTACGGAAAGTCGAAATTCAGCATCAATAGGACGAATTGAACATTTTGCAAGCTGACGCAATGCCTCGCCGTCAGGATGAAGCATTGCACAGGCAAGAAGAATTTCACCGTCTGAGTTGAATTTTAAGCAGGAATAGGAGCTTATTTTTTCGTTATCAAAGGAGCTTAGTGCTATTTTAGAAAGCTTTTTTTCAATATCGTCACAGCTGAAAAATGTAATAAACTGCTCTTTTGCTCTTGTCATTGCAACATATAATACCCTAAGATTTTCACTCATAAGCTCGCTGCTGCTTTTTTGTTTTACTGCAGCATAGGGCAGAGCTTTATATTGGCAGAAGTTTTCCTCGTCGTGTACCTTCATTCCTATGCCGAGCTTATTATTTATAAGGAGCCTTTCTGAAAGTTCTCGCTTATTATATGACCTTGCAGAGCCTGCAAGAATACATATGGGAAATTCAAGGCCTTTTGAATGATGCACCGTCATTATGGTAACTGCGTCGCTTTCACAGACAGACATAGGTGCTGACTCAACCTTTTTTTCCGATTCAATGATTTTGTCAATATACCGTATAAACGCCGTTAAGCCAACTCCTGTCCCTTTATCAAAGCCGGAAGCAAAAGAGATAAGCTTTAAAATATTTTGGTATCTTTGCTCAGCGTTACCAATGGCGTTAATATAGGAAATAATTCCCTTGTCTTCAAGTAAATACCTTATAAATGAAGCAACAGACATTGTAACGCTGATTTTTCTTAATGCGGAAATTTCGCTGACAAAGTCCTTGGCTTTTTCGCTATTGCTGATGAGCAGAGATTTATAAAGTCCCCTGCCCTTTCTGTTGATTTTAATTTCCGCAAGCTCATCGGCAGTAAAGGCGTATATTGGTGACATCAAAGTTGCAAGAAGCGGAATATCACGGCTGGGATTATCAATGGTTCGCAGGTAAGATAAAATAATTTTTATTTCGTTATTATCAAAAAGATTTGTTGCATTGTCGCAAATAACAGGTATTCCGTAATGAGTTAATACAGACGAATAATCGTTTATGTGACTTTTCAGATTTCGCATTAGAATGGCAAAATCACCGAATTTAACAGGTCTGTATTCGTCACCGTCCTTAATCAGCTCTCCCGATTTAATCTTGTCTAATATCAGCTTAGCAATGGCGGCGGCTTCTCTTCTATCCGTCTCCTCGCCTTTAACTCCGGTAACAATATTTATCTGTGCCGACGGAATATCGCTTTTGTCATATGTTGCACCGCAGTTCAAATATTCCTCCTCATTGTAGTCAAGCTCACCCGTTCTTTCGCTCATAGTGCTTGAAAAAACAAAATTTACATAAGAGCAAATATCTTCTCTGCTTCTGAAATTTTTATCAAGTATAATTTTAGAGCTTTTTTCTCCGTCTTTGGCACAATATGGTTTATATGCTTTTTTTCTTGCGCTGAAAATATGGGGCATAGCAAGACGAAAACGATAAATGCTCTGCTTAATATCTCCAACAGTAAATAGATTTTTGCCGTTTGAAAGATAAGTAAAAAGCAAATCCTGAGCCTCGTTGGTATCCTGATATTCGTCAACAAGAATTTCGCTGTATTCCTTTGACATTTCTTCCGCAAGGGGCGTTTTTATAATATTTCCGTTGCCGTCTGTACTGAACAACAGACGGATTGCAAAGCTTTCAATATCTGCAAAGGAATAAGCATTTCTTTCTCTCTTTTCTGCGGCGAGCCGTTTATCTACCTCCTTAACAAGCCGGCAAAGCGCATTAAGCCTGCCGTATAGAATTTTCATATCGTTTTCGTATTCATTACTGTCTGAAAGCAAAAGTGAAAAAACATCGTCTGTAATAATACTTTTATAGCTTTCCCTGTTTGATTTCATAGTAAAATAAATTGTTGGGTCAGCTTTTTTTGAATAAGGTATCCTATCAAATTTAGGTACGGATAATTTTACCAATTCATTCCATCCCTTGCTTTTGGCAGATATGAAGGTGTTATATATAGCAAGGTCTGAATTAAAGCAATTTTCAAATTTTTCATTCAGCTTTTCATCATCAAAGGAAATATTTGAAATATTATCCTTAATAAGTGATAATCCGTAATTAAGCAAATAATCAAGCTCACTGTTAATGAATGAATACCACGCAGACTCCTCAAGAGGTACGGCGGGATTATATTGCTCAAGAGCAAAATCGAGCCATTTATAAGGAAACGGTTGTGCGTAAATAAAGCGAAGAATTTTTTTTACGGTTTCAATAAGTGCTTTATCTGAGCTTGGCGTTGTAAATGCCTCCATAAGCCCATTAAAATCACAGTCCCCGCTTTTAAAGAAATCGTCAATTACTTCGGCGATTATTGAATCCTCCATTAATTGCAGCTCACTGTCCTCAAGTGCAGTAAAGTCCTGCGCGATTGATAAATCATAAAAATGCTCGCGAACAAGATTAGTGCAAAAGGAATCAATTGTGCAAATTTTTGCACTTGGCAGCAGGGCAAGCTGATTTCTATAAAATTCATCATTGGGATTTTCGGCAATACATTTGTTTAAAGCCTTAGATATTCTCGACTTCATCTCTGCGGCAGCAGCGTTTGTAAATGTTACTATCAGCAAGCTGTCCAGTGGAATTTGGTTACTTTTATCTGTAACAAGCTTCTTAACACGCTCAACAAGTACGGCGGTTTTGCCGGAGCCTGCAGCGGCGCTTACCAGTATATTTCTGTTTTTTGCGTTTATTGCATTACTTTGAGCAGGCGTCCAATTATTCTCCATTTTCATTAAACTCCTTTTCAAGTGCGTTTTTAACATCGTTGTCGCTTAATTCCTCTGTAATCCTGTATTCAATGCTTCGCTTGTTAGCGCAAACATCGGAATAATCGCAGAAATCACAGGTGGTTTTGTGGCTCTTATTTTTTACGGGACTTTGAGAAATATTTCCGTTGTGAAGCTCGTTGCCCATTTGAATAATCAACTCATTAACCTTTTTGTGAATTAAACCGAATTGAGCAAGAGATGCAAGACTTCCCTTTAAATCACCGTTGGTTTTGTACTCAACAGGTATAAACTTTCCCAAAAGAGAATGCTCCATTGCAAGAGCAATTTCACCGTTATCCTCATCAATAACGATTCCCTTCATTTTGAAGGATTTGGTTTCCTCGCCTGCAATATTACTGCTGACATCTTTTTTTGAGTCGAAAGAGAAAATTTCTCGCGCGGAGTGCATATAAAGTACTCCTGCGGGAGTTCCCGTAAGCTTTGCACTTTTGTCGGTGCAAAGTGAAAACAGATATACAAACATCTGCAAATTTAATCCGTAATATACATCTGAAAGATTAAATGATTTGTTGCCTGATTTGTAGTCAACAACTCTTACATAGGTTTCGCCGTTTTTTTCGTATGTATCTACTCTGTCGATTGAGCCTCTTATTTGAATTGAGCCACCGTCCTTAAGAGGCAGAATTTCCGGCTTAACCGAGCCGTCTCTGTCAATATCAAGCTCAAAGGCTCTTGCTTCAAAATCACAGTTTTTAAATTCTTGCGAAAGATGAAAGACAACACTGTAAATAAGCTTTGAAAGTCGCTTGAAATTATAAGAAAACCTTACGGAAATATCATTTGTATTACCCATTTCGCGACTTAAATACTCGTCTATGTACTTATCAACCGCTGATTTAATTTCGGATTTAGGCATTGTTGAAAGCTTTTTACTGCCGTAGTCTGACAAAATCATTTCAAGCACATAGTGAATTATTGTTCCTCTTTGCATTGGATTTATTTCTGCCTTTTCTCTTGGCCTTGCACCTAAACCGAATTTGCAGAAATAGCGAAACGGACAGTTGTAGTAATCCTCAATTCTTGACGCAGAAACATACATATTATTTTCAAAAAGCTTTTTTGAAATGCTTTTGTCTTTTATTTTTACATCTGCATTTTCAGCAAGATTTTTTATTGCAGTAAAACGCGGCTCGTTTTTGAAATACTCCTTAAGAGAAGAATAAAAAACACTGTCGGTTAAATATTTTTCGCTCATTAGCTCAAAAGCGTTGACCTTTGTTTCAATAAGATCAATTTCGGATATGTCATATGCTCTTTTTTCGTTTAGGCCAATAACAGTGTTTTGTAAAGTCAAAACTATTTCGGAGGGCGCGCTTTCGTTACCGTTTATTATATAGGAAACAAACAGCTTTTCCTTTGATGAACAGCACGCCATATATGCAAAATACTTTTCCTGAATATTTAAAAGCTCGCCGTAGGAATAAAGCTTAAAATCGTTTTCAAGTAATATTCTTCTGTCAGCCTCCGACAATAGTCCGCCGCCTGTTGACGCAAGAGGAAATTCACCCTCATTTGCGCCTAACACGAAAACGGACTTAGGATTATCTGTTCTGATTCTGTCTGCCTGACCAAGCTGAACATTGTCGAGTCCGGACGGAAGACTGCCCAAATCCTCGGCAGAAATTACGAGCGAAAACAGCTTGGAAAATTCCTTAAGAGCAATTGGCTCGTTTGGCAGAATTTTAGAAAGACCGTCGAGCACATCCATTACCATATCCCATATTCTTCCCTGCATTTCGGCAAGAGTGCGATGGTTAAGTCGGCTAAGCTCTACGGCGTTTTCCTTAATTTTTTTATCAACCTGAAAGCTTATTAGAGTATAATATATCTGTTCGCATATTTCCTTTGCGGTACGATTTTTTGTATTTTTTCTAAAGGCTAAAACAGGCGTTATAATTTTTTCTCTCGTTGAATTTATTTTTTCAAGCTCCGTACGGTCGCTTTCGGTAATTTCGCTTACAAAGCCTTTTGTAGAATTCTCAAAGGGCTTTGTCCATTTTGATCCGTTGATATTCCAAAGATAAACATAGTTTTCAAGAGCGTTGATTTCCTCATCGTCAATATATGTAATACCTGATTTTACAAGGCTTAAAATATCGTCGCTTCTTAATGAAAGATTTACGCACCTGAAAAGATATTCGATAAACACAACAAGAGGTTGTGTTTTAACCGGTTGGCGTTCATCGTAAAAAAACGGGATTTCGTACTTTTTGAAGCAGTAGCTTAACTCATCTCTGTACTTTTCCAAATCTCTTGTAATTACTGCAATTTCACTTGCCTTATAGCCGTTTCTCAATAATTTGCGTATTTCTCTGCTTACTTGGGCACATTCGTCGGCTATATTGGAAGCTGCGTACAGATTTACAGAGCCGTCGTTTTTTACGGCAGAAGAATTACTGCAAAGGAAGCTTCTTTCAATTGTAGAAAGAACTGTTGATTCTGCTCTGCGGTTTTCGGGTAGAATTTCGTAAGAATATTCTATCTCTGCTTTAAGCGCAATTTTTTCAAGTATTTTTGCAGAATTATTTACATAGGCAAAAAGTCCGTGTTGGTCGTCGGGATTTTTCGTATCACTGCACAGGGTAATTGTTACCTCTTTTGCCTCGCTGATGATAAGCTCCAATATTTTGTATTCCTGTGCAACAAAGCCGTTAAAGCCGTCAATGAAAATGATTTTATTACTAAAATACTGCTTATCGGCAAGTCTGCTATAAAGTCTTGTTAGCTCGTCTGCCGGGTCAAGATATCTGTCTTTTATTATTTCGTCGTAGCTGTTCATAATAAGCGAAATATCGTGAAGCTTATTAAAAAGAGCAGTGCTTTTTATATTTGATGAAAGTATTTCAATCTGTTTGCCGTTTAGGTTACAGGATTTCATTTCGTCATATATTTTAATCATTGAGCTAACAAAGGAGTAGGAATCAATTTTCCTGTTAAAAAGAAGAAATTTATCCTTGCAGCTTTCTATTGCCTGCAGCATCAAAACAGCCTTACTTCCTTTTGTAAGAGCTTCTAACTGCTCGCCGCCGAATTCTCTTGCAGCGTCATCGGCGATTCTCGAAAATGAAGAATTAGTTACCTTTCCAACATTATCCTCACCTAAATCAACAAGCAAACGACGCTCGGCAATAAGAGAATACTGCTCGGGTGTTATGAGCAGTATTTCTTTATCACTTGTTAAAGCGATTTCTTTAATTTTGTTAAAAATATATTCTGTTTTTCCGTATCCGGACCTGCCGAAAACAATTTTTAACATAATAAAATTCCCCTTTTGTATCTTGAAAAAAAAACAGTGTCAATCGCGGTTAAAATCATTAGGATTAATTAAACCGCTTTTCATCATATTATCATAGGCTTCAATAAAAAAATCGTACATAGGTCTTGCAGTGTCAAATACTTTTTTCAGCTCGTCAATAAGCCCAGTAGTATTGATTCTCGTCATATCTTGGCAGTAATAAACGAAGGACATATTTTTAGCCTTAAGATACGGCTTAAGCTTTTCGGGTGCGTCGGGATACATATCCTTTTTATATTCGTCCCTGCACTCGTAGGTAAGTCCGGCTTTTTCGCAGGCTTTAACAGCCTTCAGCCACCTTTGAGGCTGTTCTAAAATAAGCTTGTGCACCTCTTTAAAGGCCGACGGTCTGTAAAGCCAAAGCACAAGACCGTAGCCGAAGCTATCGGGAAAAAATTCAAAGTAGTAAAAGGGCGCACAGGGAAATTCTTTTTTGTATCGCCTAAAAAACATCCAAATATTCTAACGGGAGTTTGTTTTGCTTCTGGTGCCTCTTGTATGGATGT
>CALYNN010000029.1 GCA_945221685.1 uncultured Clostridia bacterium
GCCTTTGGCAAAAAGCGTAATAGGCGGTGAGGGAATTTTTTACTGCTCCGTGTATGTGGCGGTGTTTAATATTATTGCTTTTACCTTGGGTATTTATGAGATTTCAGGTCACGAGGCGAAAATAGATTTAAAAAAGCTTATATTAAATCCCGGATCAATTTCCGTTATTATCGGACTGCCGCTTTATCTTCTGCAAATTAATGTGCCTCATTTTATATCGTATCCTATGGAAATCGTGGGCAACTGCAACTCTCCTCTTGCAATGATTGTGTTCGGCACATTTCTTGCAAATTCAAGCTTTAAAAATATGTTTGTAAAAAAAGAAATATATTTTGTTTCGTTTATGAGGCTTGTTTTTATTCCCCTTTGTATGTTGGGTATTTTCTATTTGTGCGGCGTTCGCGGTTCTCTGCTTGTGGCTATGACAATTTCCGCCTGCGCTCCCACGGCTACAAATACCGCTATGTATGCCGCAAAGTATGATAATGATACGACACTGGGCTCGGAGCTTGCGGCGCAGTCATCGGTGCTTTCCATAGCAACAATGCCTGTTATCGTGGCTTTGGCGTCTATTATCAGTTAACAGTTTGTACATTATTATAATACAATTTGTAAATTTTGTTTAAACGACAGGGCAGTTTTATTGCTTTTTAATTTTTTTTGATATATAATTTTTTTGAGGAGAGGGAAAAGATAACCGTAAACTATATTTGAATAAAGGGTGATTTTAATGAAGCTGGTTATCACGATAGTATCCAATAAGGATTTGGCAAATGTTCTTTCAAACACAAGCAGCGAAGGCTTTTTTTCAACTAAAGTAGCTACGGCAGGTCAGTTCCTCGAAAGCGGACAGACAACTATTCTTTTCGGAACAGAGGATGAAAAGGTTGAAAAGCTGTTTGATATTATTGAAAAGAGTGTAACAAAGCGTGTACTGCGTAAAACAGGCGTTGAAAGCACTATTGAAGGCTCCTTGCTTAAGAAGCCTGTTGATGTTGAGGAATTCGGTGCAGTTGCGTTTGTTATTAATGTTGAGGATTTCAGAAAGCTGTAAGTAAATTATGAAAAAAACAGACTTTGCAGGAAATAAAAGAGTTATTGAGCAGCTCGGATATCTTATTGATTCCGGGCGTTTTCCTCATGCCCTTGTAATTGAGGGTGAACAGGGAATGGGCAAACGAACTCTTGCCCGTCTGCTTGCCGCCGCATTGGTGTGCAGAGAGGATGAAAAGCCCTGCGGAGAATGTTCTCAGTGCCGAAAGGCGATTAAGGGTATTCATCCCGATATTTTTGAGCACAGTGCTGAGGGCGGAGCAAATTCCTTTCATGTCAGCGTTGTGCGTCAGGTAGTAAGCGACGCCGTTGTTCAGCCTAACGAGGGCGAGCATAAGGTGTATATTCTCGGCAACGCCGATTGTATGAGCGTATCTGCCCAAAATGCGCTTTTAAAGGTGCTTGAGGAGCCGCCGGCATATGTTATTTTTATATTAACGGCGCAGTCAAAAAGTGCGTTGCTTGAAACGGTGCTGTCCCGTTCGGTAGTGATAAGCCTTGAGGGAGTTTCTGCTCAGGAGGGTGCCGAGTATATCTGCCGTCACAAAGATGGTGTGGAATTTCAGCAGGCGTTTTCGGCAGTACAAAATCTTAACGGCAATATAGGCAAGGCAATAGACAGTCTTGAAAACGGTAAGGAAAGCGAGATAATAGAGGTTTGCTGCAATATGTGCAGGGCACTTGTGCAGGACAGCGAATATGCCCTGCTGAATTACTGCGGTGTTTTTCAAAAGGAACGGCAGTCGATTGCTTTTGCCTGCTCGGTTTTAAAAAATATTTTCCGCGACGCTCTTGTGAGCGGAGATAATACCGAATTGCTTTCAGGTCAGGCGGAAACCGTTAAGCTGCTTAAAAATAAGCTAAATCAGCAAAAACTTGTTGACTTAATCGGCGTTTGTGATACACTAAAAGAAATGACAAACAGAAATTGCAATAATTCGCTTTTAATAACAGAAATCTGCTGTGCGCTTCGAAGCGCCGCCGGCAGATAACGGAGGATATATATGACAAAGGTTGTTGGGGTTCGGTTTAAGGACACAGGCAAAACCTATTATTTTGACCCGCAGAATTTAGAAATAAAAAAAGGTCAGTGCCTTGTGGTAGAAACCTCAAAGGGCATTGAGTGCGGAATTGCACAATATGATGTTAAGGAGATAGACGATAACGAAATTGTTTCTCCCCTTAAGCCCGTAAAGAGAATTGCTACCGAGGCAGACCTGAAAGCTCTTGAGGAAAACAAGGAGCTTGAAAAAGAAGCAATGGCGGTGTGCAACGAAAAAATAAGAAATCATAAGCTTGAAATGTCGCTTACCGAAGCAGAGTATTCATTTGACAGAACAAAGATTATTTTTTATTTCACCGCCGACGGAAGAGTGGATTTCAGAGAGCTTGTAAAGGACCTTGCGGCTCATTTTCATACACGAATTGAATTAAGACAAATAGGTGTAAGAGATGAAAGCAGATTGCTGGGCGGCTTGGGTATATGCGGCAGACCGTTTTGCTGCTCTACCTTTCTTGACGATTTTCATTCCGTTACAATTAAAATGGCAAAGGACCAAGGACTCTCCTTGGCTCCGGGAAAAATCAGCGGCACCTGCGGCAGACTTATGTGTTGCCTTAAGTATGAGCAAAATTCATACGAATATTTAAATAAGATTACTCCCAAAAAGGGCGCGGTGGTTGATTGCCGCGAGGGCAGGGGAACCGTTGTAGATGTTTCACTCTTAAGCGGTATGCTTAAAATTCAGCTTGACAGCTCACCGGACGGTATGCCCGTAATTATAAATCGCAGTGAGGTGCGGGTTATTAAAGATTAAGCAGGATATTATCGGATGTTAAAGAATAAAATACCTTGTAATTTTTAATAATTTAATAAAATAATCCTTGATTTTTTAAAGCTATACTGTTATAGTTAACATAGAATTTGATGTGGGAGGTGTATCATAATGGCATACGCAATTTCAGATGATTGCATTTCATGCGGTGCTTGCGCTGCTGAATGTCCTGTAAGCGCTATTTCAGAGGGTGACGGTAAGTTCGTTATCGATGCTGATACTTGTATCGAGTGCGGCGCTTGCGCAGGTGTTTGCCCGGTAGGTGCTCCCGATCAGGCGTAATCAATACAATATTAAAGGCTGTCTCTGCTTTTGAGACAGCCTTTTTTCTATGCACTTCTTCCCTCAACCGTGCTTTCGGTTGGGGGATTTCTTATATAAAAAAGTATATGGTGAATGATTTTGCCTGTTGTTAATCAAAATAACTGTTGACAAAATAACTCTGCTGTGCTATTGTATAACTAACGATATGTAACAGGTGTTATATAAACAAACGAAAAGAGGTTTTATTATGCCGCCTAAAGCCAAATTTACACGAGAGCAAATTATTCAGGCAGCCGTGGATGTTACAAGAAAGCAGGGCATTTCTGCCGTTACCGCACGAGAGGTAGGCAAGCAGCTGGGCACCTCGTCAACTCCTGTTTTTGTTGCCTTTGAAAATATGGAGGACTTAAAGCAGGAGGTGCTTAAAGAGGCTGAAAGGCATTACTCAAAATATATAAGCGAGGGCCTGAATTATACACCTATGTTTAAGGCGTTCGGTTGTCGAATGATAGATTATGCCAGGGAATATCCGAATTTATTCAAGGTTTTGTTTATGAATTCAACCGAAAGCAATTTGAATTATGACGATATGATTTTAAATTTTCCCTGTGCCGATATATGCTTAAAGGCAATAAAGGAGCAAACTCAATTAAGCGACAGTCAGGTGGAGCTGATTTTTAAGCAGGTGCTTATTACAGGACTTGGAATTTGCTACCTTGTTTCATCAAGCACCTGTGAATTTACAGACCGACAGCTTGACGAATATTTGGGCTTATCCTATGTAGGCTCGCTTACGGCAATAAAAAATCTTGATAAATCAAAATATACGGTTCACCCGACAAGGAGGGAGTAATTTGAAAATTGCAGTTATTTTTTATTCTATGAGCAACAACACAAGGCTTGTTGCCGAAAGAATTGCAGAAAAAACAGGAGCAGATTTAATAGAGATTATTCCCAACAAGCACTATCCCGAAAAGGGAATGAAGAAATTTATTGTAGGTGGCTTTTGTGCAATGATGGGCGAAAAGCCGAAATTAAAGGATTATGAGTTTTGCGCAGATAAATATGATACGGTCATTATCGGTGTCTCCCGTTTGGGCAAGCTGCTTTGCACCGCCTATCAGAGCGTTTTTAAGCAGGCATAGAAAGGATTTGTCCGAAAAAAATGCGGCGGCATATTTTTGTTCCTCAGGCGGCGATGCCCAAGGAGCAACAGAAAAGCTCAGGGAATTTATAGGTGCAGATAAGCTTATGGCAACTATGTCCCTTGTTGACCCTGCAATAAACGGATTAGACGAAAAGGAAATAGATAACTTCTGTTCAAAAATTTTATGAGGTAAAATACTATTGAAAAGAAATTATATAAATCATTAACAGACAGAAAAATATGCGGCGTTTGCGGCGGAATTGCAAATTATTTCGCAATAGACGCAACGATTATCAGACTAATTTGGGCAATTGCAGTACTTTGCTGCGGATGCGGAATTTTGGCGTACATTATATGCGCAATCGTTATTCCCGATGAGCCTGTCGAAAATCAATATAATACCTACTGTAATCCGGGCGAACAATATTATGATGAAGAAAATAAAGGATAAGCTTATAAACTTTTGCAAATGGGTTTGGAGTGAGTGCAAGGATTGGCATACGCTTGTGCTGTTTTTAGTAGTTGTTTTTTTAATGTATGCTCCCGTTTGGGGCGGCTACTTGCTCCATATTCTGTTTAAAATTAAATGGGGTTCTGTTGTCGCAACAACCTATCTTGCTTTTTGGGCAGGTCCGTTCACTCCTTATTTTCCCCTGTGTATAGCAATAACCTTGGGAATTAAAAGACTGTTTGAAAAGCGAAAAAATAATTATAGCAATAAGGCTGATGAAAATGAAAACAGTAATAATTAACGGTCAAAATCATAAGGGCAGTACATATAATATAGGAATTATGCTTGCCGAAAAATTGGCAAAGGACGACGAAATAACGGAATTCTTCTTGCCCCGCGACCTTAATCATTTTTGCCTTGGCTGTTATTCCTGTATGAAGGATATAACATTATGCCCTTATTATGATGAAAAGAAAATAATTGCCGACGCAATGGAAGAAGCCGAGCTGCTGATTTTTACCTCGCCTAACTATTGTATGCTTCCCTCTGCGCCCCTTAAGGCGTTTATTGATTTGTTTTATCAGTATTGGATTCCCCACAGACCGCAGGCGAATATGTTTAAGAAAAAGGCAGTCGTAATATCAACAACAGCCGGTATGGGTGCGGGAAAAGTGTGCAGTCAGCTGAAAAGAACCCTTGCCTATTGGGGAGTGCCGTATATCAAAAAATATTCCGTAGCAGTTCAGGCGACAGGCTGGAAGGATGTCAGCCAAAAGAAAAAGGATAAAATTGAAAAGGATATTACTAAGCTTGCCAAAAGGGTTAAAAAAGCACGGGTAGGCAAGCCGTCGCCGTATATTCGCTTTATGTTCGGTATGATGGCGCTGACAAAGAAAAATCCCGATGACCCCGAATCAAAGCATTGGCAAAGTCAAGGCTGGCTTGACGGCAAAAGGCCATGGAGGAACTGATAATATGGAATATATTAAGGTAACAAAGGATAACATTGAAAAAGAGCATATTTGCTGTGCTATTTCAAATAACAGTGATATTCAGGTTTCGTCAAAAAAGAGCTGGCTATCCGAAAGATTAGACGACGGCTTGGTTTTTCTTAAAAGCGTTCAGAGAGGAAAATGCTTTATTGAATACATACCTGCGGAAAATGCTTGGACTCCCATTGCTGCAGATAATTATATGTATATAAATTGCCTTTGGGTTTCAGGTGCTCTAAAGGGTAACGGGTATTCAAACGATTTGCTGAATCAGTGCATTGAGGACAGCAGGGCAAAGGAAAGATCCGGATTATGCATCCTTTCCTCCGCAAAGAAAAAGCCTTTTCTTGCAGATCCAAAATATCTAACATATAAGGGATTTACTGTTTGCGACGAAGCTGATAACGGAATTCAGCTATGGCATTTGCCTTTTGAAAACAGCAAAGCTCCCGAGTTCAAGGATTGTGCAAAGCATCCTCATATTGAGGAGCAGGGTTATGTTGTTTATTATACTAACCAATGTCCCTTTACTGCAAAGTATGTGCCGATAATTGAAAATCTGGCAAAGGAAAACAACGTACCCTTTAAGGCCATACATATAACCGATAAGAAAGCGGCGCAGTGTGCGCCTACCCCTGTCACAAGCTATGCCTTGTTTAAAAACGGAGAATATATAACCAACGAAATTTTGTCGGAAAAGAAATTTTTAAAAATGATTGAGGAATAATATGTGTTTGGAAAAGCTGTTTCCGTCACGGTGTCTGTAAAGTCTGCCGAGAGCATCATTCTCTGTCCAAACGAAAAAGACCTGTGCACTGCGAAAAAAGAGAAAAGGAAAGTGAATTTATTAGAATGGAACACATTATTGAAATAGAACACCTGTGTAAGTCCTTCGGAAGCATAAAAGCGGTTCAGGATTTATCCTTTGTTGTTAATCGAGGCGAATTGTTTGCTTTTTTAGGCGTTAACGGCGCAGGAAAATCCACAACGATTTCAATGCTTTGCGGTCAGCTGAAAAAGGATAGCGGTAAAATAACGGTTTGTTCAGAGGATGCAGAGCAAAGCTTTGATAAAATCAGCAGAAAAATCGGTGTTGTTTTTCAAAACTCCGTACTTGATGCTCCGCTTTCGGTTCGTGATAATCTCCGAAGCCGTGCGGCACTTTACGGAATTACAGGAAAGGAATTTGAAAAAATACTCACTGAGCTTGCAAGGCTTCTTGGTTTTTCCGATTTACTCAGCCGTCCGCTCGGCAAGCTTTCAGGAGGTCAAAAAAGGCGAATTGACATTGCCCGTGCCCTTTTGCACGAGCCGGAAATATTAATTCTTGATGAGCCTACAACGGGACTTGACCCTCAAACAAGAAGACTTTTGTGGAATACAATTAATACCCTGCGCCGGGAAAAGCAGATGACAGTATTTTTGACTACTCACTATATGGAGGAGGCGGCAGATGCCGACTATATCGTTATTCTTGACAGTGGAAAAATTGCGGCAAAGGGTACTCCGCTTTCGTTGAAAAACGAATACGCAGGAGATTTCATTACCCTTTACGGTATAAATGAAAGTGATATTAAGCAGCTTGGAGTACCTTATGAAGCAATAAGAGACGCGTTCAGAATTGCAGTTGCAGATACCTCAAAGGCAACGGAATTGATACTGTCACACCCCTTGCTGTTTAAGGATTATGAAATAATAAAGGGCAATATGGACGATGTTTTCCTTGCCATTACCGGTAAGAAGCTTGCAGGAGGTGAGTAGTATGACCGGCTTAACTAATATAGTACGCAGAAATCTGCGCTTGTTTTTCAAGGATAAGGGAATGTTCTTTTCAACGCTTATAACACCGATTATTTTGCTTGTTCTGTATGCTACATTTCTTGCTAAGATATATAGGGATAGCTACGCTTCGGCATTGCCGCAGGGAGTTGTTATTCCCGATGAGCTTTTAGACGGCACGGTTGTTTGTCAGCTTACCTCATCTCTTTTGGCTGTATGCTGTGTTACCGTTTCCTTTTGTGCAAATCTGCTTATGATTAGCGATAAGGCAAGCGGTGCGATAAATGATTTTAGGGTTTCGCCTGTTAAGCACTCAACTCTTGCAGTAGGCTATTATATAGCTTCGGTTGCAAGTACACTGATTATTACCCTTTCCGCTCTTGCTGTTTGCTTTGTGTATATCGGCGTTAAGGGTTGGTATTTATCTGTTGCCGATGTGTTTTGTGTTATTGGTGATGTGCTTTTGCTTACTCTGTTCGGTACTGCCGTTTCATCCTGCGTTAATTTCTTCTTAAGCACAAACGGTCAGGCATCTGCCGTGGGAACCATTGTCAGTGCGGGATACGGCTTTTTATGCGGCGCATATATGCCTATTTCAAATTTCTCGCAAGGGCTTCAGGATGCGTTGATGTTTCTTCCGGGTACATATGGCACAAGCCTTATTCGAAATCATATGCTTCGCGGAGTTTTCGCAGAAATGGAATCATACGGCTTTCCCGATGAGGTGATGGTCGGAATTCGCGACAGCATTGATTGCAATTTGTATTTTAACGGCAACTCGGTTTCAACAGGAATAATGGTAACGGTGCTTATCGGCTCGGTTTTGCTGTTCACCGGCATTTTTGTATTGCTGAATGCGCTTAAAAAAAGGTGATTATATTATACTGTATTTCTTATAAGAGCGTGTTTTATCAGGGAAGATTATATCTATGAATAACAGAAAAAATAAATCAGCCTATGAGGATTGGAATCCGTGGCACGGATGTACTAAAATAAGTCCCGGCTGCAAATACTGCTATGTTTACAGGCAGGACGAAATGTACGGCAGTGCAACGGCAAGCTCTCTGTGCAAAAAAAATTTGGATTTCGATAAGCCAATCAAGAGAAAAAGAGACAGGTCATACAAAATTCCGCCTAATTCAATAGTATTTACCTGCTTTACATCGGACTTCCTGTTAGATGATGCTGATGAGTGGCGAGATGAATGTTGGAAAATGATGAAAGAACGCTCGGATTGCTATTTCTATTTTTTTACAAAGCGAATACACCGACTTAAAGAGTGCCTGCCTGATGATTGGGGAAACGGCTACGACAATGTAATAATAGGCTGTACTGTTGAAAATCAGGAAATGGCAGATTACCGTTTACCTATTTTCAGGGAATTGCCCATAAAGCATAAATCAATAATCATTGCGCCGATAATAGAAAAAATTGATATTTCAAATTATTTGGACAGCACCATAGAGGAGGTTTCCGTGGGAGGCGAATCGGGAACCGACGCAAGACCCTGTGATTACGAGTGGATTTTATATTTACGAGAGCAGTGCATTAATGCAAATGTGCCCTTTAGATTTCATCAAACAGGTGCAAAACTTATTAAAGACGGAAAGGAATACCGTATTCTGCGCCGTTATCAGCATTCTCAGGCAAAAAAGGCAAATATCAATTTCCGTATAGGAAAGTATCTGATACCCGAAACGATAGATTACAAAATAAGCAAAGAATAATTTTAGATAATCAAAACAGAAATGGGGGAGATTTTATGAAAAATAAAAGCAAAATGTTTTTAACCATAGGTGTGGTTTTATTGATTTTTGCAGTGGTATTTACGGCTGTGGCATTGTTTAATCCGCAAATGTCTTTTCCGTGGTCAAACGCATTTACCTACGGATTATATACAGGCTATGGTATTGTAACCCTTGCAATGTTTATACTTGCCGCAAAATTTAAGAAAACGAAATGATAGGGGGAATAAATATGAAAAATAAACACAATGTGAATCCTTTATTACACGCATTATTGCCTATAATTATTACAATAGCATACATTTTAATCGGATTTATATTCGATTCGGGATGGGCAATCGGCTGGATATTGTTCCTGTTAATTCCCATTGTTGAAACCCTAATAAACGCCATTAACACAAAAAATCCGTCGCATTTTGCATATCCTGTTTTGGTAGCGGCAATATTTTTGTTTACCGGTATGATGTGGGGACTTTGGCATCCTATGTGGGTACTGTTTGTTACCATTCCTGCATATTATGCAGTATGCGACGCTGTAAAAAAGCAAAAGGCACAGCAGCCTGAAAATCAGCAGGAGCCATATTCTGCCGACGGAGAAAATGTATATTATCAGCCGCCTGTTGAGGTACCGCAGCAGCAGTCCAAAAACGGTATTACTGCTATAATTATAACAGCTATTATTTGTGCCGCGGTTGTTGCGGTAATAGCTATAATTTGCACATTTGCCTGGCTGAGTGGCGGAAGCATCAATGTTCACGGAATTTTTGATGATGATACCAAAATCACCGAAAGCTATGTTAAAGGGCCGTACAATGTTGCAACCGACGGTATTGAGATGATTGATATTGAGTGGGTAAACGGCAATGTTGATTTGCAGTATTACGACGGTGATACTATTTACATTGAGGAATCGGCTTCAAACGATAAACACCCGATGACCTATAAGGTGGATAACAGAACGCTTTATATTTGCGAGTTTTCAAATAATTCAAAGGCTGCATTTAAAAACAAGACAAATAAGGATTTAACCGTAAAATTACCGTCGGATTTTAAAGTGTATGAGCTTTCGATGGATATTGTTTCGGCAAATGTTACCGCGTCACAGCTGAATACAAATGAGCTTGAAATGAATTCAGTCAGCGGCAATACTCATATTTCATTTAAAGAACAGCCAAGGAGTATTGAAATGGATACCGTCAGCGGTGATATTCAGCTTGTTTTGCCGGAGGATATAACAGGCTATTCTATATCAAAGGATAGCGTTTCAGGCTCTGTTAACACAAACGATTTCGGTAACGCTCTTAATTACGGCGACGGCTACACAAGAATTGAGCTTGACTCGGTAAGCGGTAATTTAACCGTTGAAAAGGATAAATAAAAATTTTTATAAGGAGAATTAATTATGTTAGTAGTAACAACAGAAACAATTTCAGGAAAAAATTTGGAAATGCTGGGCTTGGTTGCAGGCAACACAGTGCGCTCAAAAAATCTTGTTAAGGATTTCGGTGCAGGAATGAAATCAATAGTAGGCGGCGAGCTTGGCTCTTACCAAAAAATGCTTGCCGAGGCACGCGATATAGCCTTGCAGAGAATGGTGCAGCAGGCGCAGGAAATGGGCGCCGACGCAGTAGTTAATGTTAGATTTTCAAGCTCTGCCATAATGCAGGGCGCGGCAGAAATTGTTGCCTCAGGCACGGCAGTAAAATTTGTTTAATTTAAAAGGTAATGATTATGAGTGAAAAAATTTGTCAAAGCTGCGGTATGCCCATTACTGCTAATGAGCAGTTAGGCACAAACAGCGACGGAAGCATAAACAACGATTATTGCAAATACTGCTACGAAAACGGTGAGTTTATTGATAAGGTTTCTATGGAGGAATATATTGATATGTGCTCACAGTACGGAGAGCAGGCAGGTATGACAAACGATGAAATGCGAAAGCTCTGTACCGAGTTGTTTCCAACACTGAAAAGGTGGAAGAGCGAAAATTAAATAGCATTATCTTTTTAGGTATAAAAAAATACCGCCTCCGAATTTTTAACGGAGCGCGGTGTTTTTTATTCTATTACGCCTGTTTCCTTTAGAAATTCAACCATTTTATAAGGCCATTCCTCTGCCTTCTCTCCTTCACCCAAGGCAAAGCCGTGGCGGCCTCCGGGGTATATGATAAGTCGGCAGGCAACGCCGTTTTCTTCAAGAATAGGCTTAACCTCCAGGCAGTTTGTTTTAGGCGGAACAGTGGGGTCGTTTTCCATAGAAAACATAAAAACAGGAGGATAATCTTTGTTTATAAGATTTTGAATACTAAGCCTTTGGCTTTCCTCCTCGGTAAATCTGTCGCCCAGAAAAATCATATCACAGGTTATATTAAAGGTTTGACATTTTAAATCCATCATACCGTAGCCGCTGACTATTGCGTTAGGTCTTCCGTCAATGTGGCTTAAATCGCCTGCCATACCGTTAATTTCGTCATATACGCCGTTAACGCTCATTGCAAGATGACCGCCTGCGGAATATCCCAGTGCAATGATTTGGTCGGGAATTATTCCCCATTCATCTGCATTTTTGCGCATAAGCTGAATTGCACGTATCATATCAAGCTGCATACAGGGATAGCGTGAGGGCGAAACTCTGTATGAAAGCACGATTGCGTGAAAGCCAAGCTCGTTGAGCTTTTGCGCAGTTTCAAAGCCCTCCTTTTGCATTGATACATAAAGATATGCTCCGCCCGGAATAACAAGCACCGCAGGAGCTTTTTTATTCTTAAGCAAAAAAGGAACGATAAATGGCTTGTCGCCTCCGTCGTAAAGGGGGATTTCGTCAGGCTCCCACAGCGGCAGGCTTCGGCTGTCGTCATAGTCAATGATTATATCTTTGCCGTTCAAAAAATCAAGCATACCTGAAATTGTACCCTTAAGCCCCTTTGGTACAATTCGCATAAGGGTTTTAAATTTAAAGGGCATAAGCCACTTGAAAATATCGTTAATTTGCTTTACGGAGGTATATCTTTCGAGCTGGCGTGAAGAAAGCTCGTATTTTTTTGCGTCCTTAAATCTGTTGCCTAATGTTAGCATAAAAGCACCTCTTTTATGAGTTAAGCCCGGGGCTGATAATTTTTTTCTTTTGCTTTGATTTTCTGTACGCCGCAGGAGTTATTCCTAAATGAGCCTTAAACAATCGGTTAAAGTGGCTGAGGCTTGCATATCCCAAAATATTAGAAATTTCTATAATAGGCGTGTCGGTATTTTTAAGTAGCTCGCAGGCCTTGTTCATCTTTATATTTTTAAGATATTCAACTACCGTTTTGCCTGTGTATTTCTTGAATTGCTCAATTACAACCGGCGGCGAAAATCCGGCAAGCAGATAAACATCGTTTGCCGAGCAGCCGCAATATTCGGGCGAGTGTATTTTGTCAAGTATATCGGCAAACCATCGCGGACAGTCAAGCCTTGATGAAATCATATTTTTGTAAAGAATACATACTGCCTCAACAATCATTTCGCAAATAAGCACACGAAATTTTTCGTCGGCATTAAAGTTGAGAAGGCTGATTCTTTCGGCAATCCTTATAAAGTATTCAAGCTCACTTACCGATAAATGCGTTACGGCTTCGGCATTTTCAATAAGCTCGCATACGGAAATATCAATGGCACTGCAAAGGGCTTCAAGCTTTTGGGGAGTTACGCTGATATTTATATGAGTGCATTGCTTAGATGGAGAGGATACAATCCTGTGGCGGTCCCTTGGCTGAATAAGCTGAAGCGTGCCCTTGTGTAGAATGCGATGCTCTCCGTTTAACTCGTGAACAGCCTCGCCACTTGTTACGATAAAAAATTCATAAAAATTATGGCAATGCAGAGAGGTTGTTTCAGCGCTCCACCAATGGCAGGCGACGCCGTATCTGTTTAGTGATTTATTGTTGTGATAATCTACTAAAAGCACTAAATTATCATCGCTGTTATTTGAATTTATGTTCAAATTGCACACATCTCCCGCTTGCATTGTTATATTGAAATATTATCATTTTAAATGCAGACTTGTCAATAAAATACAAGAAACTTAAAAAAATCACCTATTTTTCTTAAATTATAGCAAGAATTAAGCAATAATATGTTATACAATGAAATCAAATAATAAAATTAAAAGGGGTGATACCTATAATTATTCATCACCGCATTACAAAGGATAAGGAGGGACTGTATTATACAATACCCTTTGATGTTCCCGATAATGTTGAAAAAATTACGGTAAGCTATGACTACTTTCGTAAGGGCGGCGGAATTCTTGCGGATTTAAAGCCGTCAAATACGGTCGATATAGGACTTGAGGACGAAAAGGGCAAATTCCTCGGCTGGTCCGGCAGTGCACATAAATCCGTCAGCGTGGGTGAATATGATTCTTCTCCCGGTTATTTATGTCAGTCGATTAATTCGGGAAAGTGGAAAATCATAGTCGGTGCGTATCACATAATGCCCGACGGTGTAGATGTTACATACAACATTGATTTTAAGCTAAAGGGTGAGCGGCTTCTCTTCGGCGATTTGCATATTCATACAACTGCTTCGGACGGAAGCCTCAGTGCCTTGGAAGCAGGATTTCTTGCAAAAAGTACAGGTCTTGCTTTTATTGG
>CALYNN010000030.1 GCA_945221685.1 uncultured Clostridia bacterium
TGACAGGGGTACGTTTAACGGAAAGTATGGCGAGCGTCGTGTGGCACGCTGCGGGGGCAGAGTTATAAGAGCCGTACCCAACGACGACAACGCAAGGGACTGCGGACTCTCAAGAGAAGAGCTTTTATCACTTGTAAGGGAAGGTAAATAAAATGGACGGATTTAAGGTTATAGAAATTAAAAGAAGCGTTTTTGAAAACAACAACAAGGAGGCAGACAGGGTAAGGGCAATGCTTAAGGAGCAGAAAACCTTTTTGCTAAACCTAATGTCCTCACCCGGAAGCGGAAAAACAACAACGCTTAAGGCAACTGTTGCAAGGCTTAAGGACGAATTTAAAATAGGTGTAATGGAGGCCGATATTGACGGCGATACCGACGCAAGAGCAATGGAGCAGTCGGGAGTTAAGGCTATTCAGCTTCACACCGGCGGAATGTGCCACCTTGACGCAGGTATGACCGAGCAGGGATTAACCGAATTCGGCACCGAAGATTTAGACCTTGTTGTGCTTGAAAATGTTGGAAACCTTGTTTGCCCTGCCGAGTTTGACACAGGCTCAAGCAAAAACGCAATGATTCTTTCCGTTCCCGAGGGCGACGACAAGCCGTTAAAATATCCTCTTATGTTTTCCGTTTGCGACGCTGTTTTGATAAACAAAATTGATGCCAAGGGCATTTTTGATTTTGACGACGACGCAGTGGTTGAGCGTATTCACAGGCTTAATCCCAACTGCGAAATCTTCTTTATTTCCGCAAAAACAGGCGAGGGCGTTGACGCCTGGTGCGATTGGCTTCGCGCTCAGGTGGAGCAATGGAACGGATAATGCACGAATTAAGCGTAGTACTTAGCATTTTTGATTTGCTTGAGGATATAATGAAGGAGCAGCAACTGAAAAAAATATCAAGGGTAGATATTACGGTAGGCGAGCTTTGCGGTATTCTTCCCGACTATTTTGAGGAGTGCTGGAGGGCGGCGCGGCTTGGCAGTACCTTTGAGGAAACTCAGCTTGTTATAAATAAAAAGCCTGCCCTTGCCAGATGCGTTTGCGGCGAGGTTTTTGAAATGCAGAAAAACAGCCGCATTTGCCCTGTCTGCAAAAGGACGGACTACGAAATAGCAGGCGGCAGAGAGTTTGACATAGAAAAAATCGAGGCCTGCTGACGCAGGCCTTGTTTACACCCAAAAGCACGCAACAGCAAATCAGTAAAAACAGTTTGTTAAAGCTTTAATCCACAGCACATCTGCCTGTGGATTTTATGCTATTGTTAAGCGTGTAATTTTTAGTACAAATGTTTGACAGACAGGTGTTATAATGCTATTATTGTATTATAAAAAATCTTCATTGACAAAGCATTATGCTTCGGCGGAGGTAATATGGAAAACTTAACAGAAAAGCAAAGGGCAATATTTGAATACATTAAGGAGATAATATCTCAAAGGGGAGTAGCACCCTCTGTGCGCGAAATAGGCGAGGCGGTAGGCTTGCGCTCCACCTCCTCGGTGCAGTATAACCTTAACGCACTTGAGGAAATGGGCTACATTAAGCGCGACGCAAATTTAAAGCGCACACTGCGCATTGCAGGCTCTGCCGAAAGCGTCTGCCACATTCCCCTTGTTGGCACCGTTACGGCAGGTATGCCGATTCTTGCAACCCAGCAGATTGAGGAGTACATTGCTGTTTCGGGAATCAGCGGCAGCAATCTTTTTGCTCTGCGTATCAAGGGCGACTCAATGATAAACGCAGGAATTTTTGACGGCGACACCGTTATTGTTGAGCAATGCCCCACTGCCGAAAACGGAGAAATAGTTGTTGCCCTTATTGACGACGAGGCAACGGTAAAAAGGTTTTATAAGGAAAAGGGACATTTTCGTCTTCAGCCGGAGAACGACAAATACCAACCTATTATTGTTGACGAATGTGCAATTTTAGGCAGGGTTAAGGGACTTATCCGCCGCTACTGATTGTCCTTTTCCAAGGCTGTGATTTGCATATTATTATTGATATTTGCACAGTCTTATGTTAGAATGTTTAGAATGTTATTATTATATATTCACGGAGGGTGAAATATGAGCGAATGTAACCATGACTGCTCCTCCTGCCAGGCTTCCTGCGCAGACAGAGCGGCAGATAAAAACGATTTTCTTAAGCCGATGAACAAGTATTCAAAAATTAAAAAGGTTATCGGCATAGTCAGCGGCAAGGGCGGCGTAGGCAAAAGCCTTGTTACCTGCCTGCTTGCGGGCAAATGCGCGGCGTCAGGACTTAAGGTTGGCGTGCTTGACGCAGATATTACAGGTCCCTCGGTTCCAAAATCCTTCGGAATCAGCGACCGCGCTATGCAGGACGGCGAATGTCTTTTGCCGGCAGAGGCAGAAAACGGAATAAAAATAATGAGCATCAATCTTTTGCTGGAGGACGAAAATTCCCCTGTTGTTTGGAGAGGTCCCGTAATCAGCGGAGTAATCGAGCAGTTTTGGAGCGATGTGCGCTGGGGCGAGCTTGATTATCTTTTTGTTGATATGCCTCCCGGCACGGGAGATGTTGCCCTTACTGTTTTTCAAAGCCTGCCCGTTGACGGAATAGTAATAGTTTCCACGCCCCAGGATTTAGTTAAAATGATTGTAAACAAGGCATATAATATGGCAAAGATGATGAATGTGCCTGTTTTGGGAATTGTAGAAAATATGAGCTGCTACATTTGTCCCGACTGCGGCAAAAGAATAGATATTTTCGGCAAGTCGAAAATTGAAGAAACAGCCGCCGAACTAAATCTGCCCGTTTTGGCAAAGCTCCCCGTAAACCCCGAAATTAACAGGCTTGTTGACGCCGGAAAAATTGCAGAGGCGCAGTGCAACGAGCTTGACGAATTTGTTGAAGTATTAAAAGAAAACTGCTGATACAGAGGAAAAAATTATGGCTAAAAGAAAAGGTTATATTAATTGGGACGAATACTTTATGGGCGTTGCAATTCTTGCCTCACAGCGAAGCAAGGACCCCAACACACAGGTAGGCGCCTGCATTGTTAACGACGACAACAAAATAATGTCGGTAGGCTATAACGGCTTTCCCAGAGGCTGCAGTGACGACGAGTTCCCGTGGGAACGGGAGGGCGGCAAGGAAAGCGAAACAAAATACCCCTATGTTTGCCACGCCGAGCTTAATGCAATATTAAATGCAGGAGGCAACGATTTAAAGGGCTGTCGAATTTATGTTGCTCTTTTTCCCTGCAACGAATGTGCCAAGGCAATTATTCAGTGCGGAATTAAAGAGGTTATCTACATAAGCGACAAATATTCGGACACCGACCTTGTGCACGCCAGCAAGCGTATGCTTCAGTGCGCAGGAGTTAAGCTTACTCCCTTCAGCTCCGAAAAAAATATTACCATAGATTTTAACGCCGAAAACATATAGCCTAAAGCACGGCAACTCTTTGCGCCTGCCGTAATGTGATAAGGAGAGCATATGGAAGAAATAGATATTTATGATTTTGATAATACAATAGTTCCCTTTGACAGCGGCTCGCTGTTTTGGGGATACTGCATAATTCACTATCCGTGGATTGCCATTATGCTGCCCTTTCAGGCGGCGGCGGGAATTCTTGCGCTGGCAGGAATAATAGATTTTACCAAATTCAAAAAAATATGCTTTTCCTTTGTGCCCCTCATTCCGCTTGAGCAGGCGGTAAACGGCTTTTGGAACAGGCACGAAAAGCAGGTACATAAATGGTTTTACGGCAGAAAAAGAAAGGCGGTCGTTATCAGCGCCTCTCCCGATTTTCTGCTGGAGGAAATTCAGCACAGGCTCGGCTTTGAAATTCTTATATGCACAAGGCACAACAGAAAAACAGGAGCCATTATCGGCGAAAACTGCCGCGATGAAGAAAAGGTGCGCCGTCTTTACCAAGTGCTGGAGCCAAGCAAAATCAAGGTAATTGATGTTTATTCCGACTCCCTTAAGCACGACAGACCGATTTTTTCTCTTGCAAACGGCAGCTGCTATCATATTGTTAAGGGTGCGAGAAGAAAATTTTCCTTTGAAAAAATTTATAAAAACCGTGCATAGAAAGGAATACCTATGAAAAAAGGAATAATAATATCAGTAGCGGCAGTTATACTGCTTATAGGTTTGTTCGTTTTTTCAAGTCAATACAGAGGCTATCGGGAGGAACACTACAACACCTCCGCCGCATACACAACAAAAACAACAGAAGCTCCTGAAACCGCAACAGAGGCCACAACAGTAAAGCCTCAGGGCGTTGTTGCCGAAAGCAAAAACGGCGACTATAAGGTTGTAGTTGACGGCGAAACCGTTACCGTTGTTCACGGCGACTACAAGGCGCAGATGGACTTTTGGTATTGGGGAATTTGCAACGAAGCTCCCCAAATTTATGTTGGCAACTATGACGAAAACGGCAGAGAGGTTGCAGTAATCCGAGTGCTTAACGGAATATATCCCGATGCTACCGACAGTACAAAAACAGTAAAAACTCACTCCCTCTTTTTATTCAGACCCGAAAAGGACGAAAAGGGCGAAAAAAAGTTAGGCTGGATTGTTGCAGACAGCAACACCTGGAAAAAACCGTTTAATGATGCTATAAAATGCGAATTTACACAGCTTAAGTCCTGCGAAAAAATATTGCAGTTTGCAATGGACAACAAAAAGGACAAAATAGAATACGACGAAAAGACAGGTATAACCACCAACAAATACGCCGGCTTTGCCTCGGTTAGCAAAAACGAAAACGGCAAATACTACACAATGAAGGCGTGGAGTAAAAATGTAGGTGATTACACCTTTGACGAAAAGGGAAATATTAATCTTTCAGTTCAAATACTTATACAGTACAATGAATACGATCTTGTTGAAGAAATAGGCTATATCAACTGCCAAATGCATGTAAGGAATAATAAATTCGATATTAAGCCAAACACAATTAAGTTTAATGCTTCGCCGGGACATTTGGCAAACGACCCGAGAAAAAGCGCAAAAGAGGATTGGCAGATAACAATTACCAACTCCAGCGAGGCGCCGGGTAATACAACAAAAACTATAAGCTGGATTGACTGCAATTTTGATGTATCATCCTTAAGCGGCAATCAAACGCAGTATTTTTCAGAGCTTGACAGTCAGATTAAATATATCGACTCAATTACCTTCTGTCGTGATAAAATTGTATTCACGGCAAAAAGCGGCTATAATTTCTCCTCCTCTCTTATTAACTCCCGTTCCTTTAAGATTGTATCAAACGAGGGAACGGATAAGGAGATTGACATAGGCTACGATTGCTATGTTGAAAAAAACGGAGAGAAAAACACCCTTGTTCTTACCTTTGACCGAGGCTATACTCAAAAGCAGTTAAAGAATATTTCCGTTCACTTCGGCAGGTAAATCGACAATATTACCGCCTTAAAGTCTAACTATTAAAATTTGATAAACTTTATTAGACATTAATTGAACATTGTACAGCCTTGTGATATATTTAACTTGATAATTTATTCCTATATCGGAGGTTTCTTTTTGAAGCAAGTAGTAATTACGGCTGATTCAACCTGCGATTTACCCCAATATTTGATAGACAAATACGGAATAAGAATTGTTCCTCTTTCTGTTTTGCTGGGTGATAAATCGTATCTTGACGGTGTTGAGATTTTTCCAAAGGATATATACAGCTATGTAGAAAAAACAGGAATACTTCCCAAAACCTCGGCAGTTACTCCTGCAAGGTATATGGAGCTTTTTGACGAAATTACAAAGCAGGGCTGCGCAGTTGTTCACATCGGTCTTTCCTCTGCTATTTCTTCAAGCTACCAAAACGCCTGCTTGGCGGCGTCTGAGTTTGAGGATGTTTACTGCATTGATTCAAAAAGCCTTTGCACCGGAATGGGACTTTTGGTTTTAAAGGCATGCGATTTTCGCGAAAAGAGCTTCGACGCAAAAAAAATAGCCGGCAGGGTTAATTCTCTTGTTCCAAAGGTCAGCACCACCTTTGTGCTTGACAATTTGGAATATCTGCACAAGGGCGGCAGATGCTCCGGAGTTGCACGCTTCAGCGCAAATGTTTTGGGCATTAAGCCAAGCATTGCCGTTGACCCGAAAACAGGCACCCTTGATGTTGCAAAAAAATACCGCGGCAAAACAGAAATAGTTTATAAGCAGTACATCAAGGACTGCATTAAGAATACAAAAAAGATTGACACCTCACGCATTGTCATTGCAAACAGCGGCGGAGTATCACCGGAAATAATAAGCTTTGCAAAGGGTGTAATTGAGGGCACAAAGGACTTTGAGGAAATTATTACCGCAGACGCAGGCTGCACAATTTCCTCTCATTGCGGACCTAAAACCCTTGCAATATTTTATATAAGAAAATAAGTATAAGCGCAAAAAGGCTCCCCACGGCAAATACCGTCGGGAGCTTAATTATTTTTTACTGATTTTTATTTTGCGATTTCTATTGTAGTAACTATTTTACTGTCGTCAAAGGAAAGCCACTCGGCAATTTCCATTTCCACAGCAGTAGTTGTATCTCTCAAAATATATGCCTTTTTAACCTCTTTTGTTACACCCGGCTTGATTTCAACATCCACAAGCCCATCTGTTTCTTCGTCTGCAAGATAAGCGCTTTCAAGTCCTATGCCGTCCTGAAACGCCTTGGCGTCCAGCGCAATATCAAAGCTTGCCGCATCAGAGGAGTTATTTGTAAATTCAAATGTTACGAGCACAGCGTCCTTGCCCTCGTAATCCTTGCAAAGCTCTGCGCCCTTTACGGTGCATTTGTAATCACCCAAGGTATCGTTTGCGGCTGAGTCTTCGCCCTCTGCCTGAACGGTGCCTGCGTCCTCACCCTGCGAATATGATGAGTCGCCGTCATCAAGAATACTGCTTGCAAAAAGTCCTCCGCTGACAGTCATAATAACGGAAAAGGCAACGCTTATAATAAAGCTTACAAGAGCGCATATTCCGCAGACCTTTGCGGTTTTCGGCTTTTTGCTTTTATCGGTAATAAAAATAATAAGTCCTGCAAGAGGAATAAAAAAGGAAAGAATTGCAAGTCCTACGCTTGCTTTTTCCTCCTTTGGCGGCTCCGGTGCGTAATTCATATTCTGCACAGGTCCTTGATAGTATTGCTGATTTTGATTGTCATTTTGATTGTCATTTTGATAATTATTGTCTGCCATTTCGCAAACCTCCTCGTATTTGATATTTTAATAATAACACATAAGTATTCATTATGTCAACATATGTATTCATTATTATTTGCATTATCGCATACACTATTGACGAGGTGATGCAAATGTATATTCCAACGCTTGACGCCAAAAGGGTTGGCGAGGTAATTGCAAAAAACCGCAGGCGCAAGGGAATTTCTCAGGAGGTATTAAGCGGACTTGCCGATATAGGCAGAACGCACCTTTCGGCAATAGAGCGCGGCGAACGAAAGCCTACCCTTGAAACCCTTTACAGAATATCCTGCGCTTTAAATATAAAAATGAGCGATATTGTTAAAGAAATTGAAAAATGTATTGAAGAAAACAACGGCACCGATATATAAGAAAAAGCTCCTGCGGCAAACAGAATTACCGTCGGGAGCTTTTTTACTGCTTGCAGAAATTCTGCAAAAACACTTAATAATTTACATACAAAACTTATGGTCGCCGATAACCTTAACTACGGGACGGGAGTGCATAAACGCGTCGTTGGTTTTACTTGCATTGAAGTAATAAATTGCACCGCCGGAGGGGTCCCAGCCGTTAAGCGCGTCTATCGCCGCACGCTTTGATGACTCGGCAACGGGAGCGTACCAGTTTGAATCGTTTACGCAGGAAAAGGCACCCTTTTGGTAAACAACGCCGCTGATGCTGTCGGGAAACGAGGGGTGCTTAACTCTGTTAAGAATTACGGCGCCTACTGCAACCTGTCCCTCATAGCTTTCGCCTCTTGCCTCGGCGCTGATAACCTTGGCAAGCAGCTCAACATCGGAGCTTGAATAGCTTGTGCTATTGCTTGTGCTTCCTCCTAAGCCTAAATAAAGCAGAGTCTGGTTGCCGCATATACCGTCGGCAGTAATGCCGCAGTTGCGCTGAAACGCCGTGACTGCGGATTTTGTGGCTGTGCCGTAAATTCCGTCAACAGAGCCGTTATAATAGCCCAGGGAGCTGAGCTTTCGTTGAATTGACTTAACCTCGTCGCCTGAGGAGCCAAGCTTTGAAACTGCGTAGGTGCTTTCGCCGCCGTCTTTATTAACTGCATACGCCGCCGCACCTGCCGCCGTTGCGGCAAGCAAAACCGTCAGCACCAATAAAGAAATAAAAAAGTTTTTAAACGCCTTATATACTGTCATTTTTAACAAGTCCTCTCTTTGATTTTTTATTACGCAAAGGTTGTAATAATATACGATATGGCAAAGCCGGCAAGAGTAAACAACGCGGAATTAACTGCAATTTTAAAAATCTGCCGTTTGCTTACCTTAAGCCTTGGCGGCTTTTGAGCTGTTGCGGCAAGCTTTTCCGCCTCCTTTTGCAATCTTGCCCGATCCTCGTTTTTGTATTCCGGCTTTACAAAAAAGATGATTTTTTCAAAGTACGGATTTTCCGTATTCGTTACCTCCAAAATCTGTTTGCTTACTCCTTTTATCATTGTGTGCCCTTTTCCTTTCAAAATTTATACAATTAGTGTAGGAAAAAGCAATGCAAATTATACCTTAAATTAATTGACGAATTTTGGTTATTTTTATGAAGAAAATTTTCTTGACAGGCTTTTTCTATAACAAAAAGTATATTCACACATTTTCAACTTGATTGTGGAAAACTCTGTGGAAAATGTTGAAAAACCTTTAGTTTTTCCTTATATAAGCGTGATTTTTACTGTTGAAAACTAAAATTTCGGCGTCGAAAAATCGGTTTTCCTAAATTTACACATAGTTTTCAACATTTTTAAATGTTACCGTTTTGACATATATTTTTGTTTAATTTGCTATTTTTCACTTTAACTATTGACAAATAAATGTTATACTTAAGGTGATAAAAAATGACAAATTACGAAAGGGAAAAATATGGAAATAAGCTTCAAAAACGGTGACGCTGTTTTAACAAATGTTAAGTGCTTTAATTTGCCCCTTACCCTTGACTGCGGTCAGGCATTCAGGTGGGAGGAGCAAAGGGACGGAAGCTGGAGCGGAGTTGTTAAGGGAGTGTTTTTAAACATATCAAAAAACGACGACACCGTTATTTTAAAAAATACCACAAAGGAAAATTACGAAAATATTTGGAAAAACTATTTTGATTTCGACAGGGATTACGAGGCTATATGCCAAAGGCTTAAGCAGGACAGCCTCATTGCCCCCACTGTTGACGAATACTACGGCATACGGATTTTAAATCAGGATAGCTGGGAGGCATTATGCTCCTTTGTAATCAGCCAGCAAAACAACATTAAGCGCATTAAGGGAATTATTGACAGACTTTGCAGGACCTACGGCGACCGGGTTTGCGACGGCTGCTACTCCTTTCCCTCGGCAGAACGGCTCAGCCGCTTAAGCGTTGAGGACTTTGAGGCATTGGGTACGGGGTACCGAGCAAAATATCTTGAAAGGCTTGCTAAGGATGTGGCAGGCGGCAAAATAGATTTGGAAAAAATAAAAGGCTTAAGCCTTGAGGAAGCAAGAAAAGAGCTTTTAAATATTTACGGAGTCGGCGTTAAGGTTGCAAACTGTGCACTGCTTTTCGGCTTCGGATTTTACGACGCATTTCCCGTAGATGTATGGATGAAGCGCGTTATGGAATACTACCCTAACGGACTGCCGGAGTGCTTTGACGGCATCGGAGGAATTGCACAGCAGTATCTATTTCATTGGGCAAGGAACAATTTATGAGCACAGACGAAAAAAGATTTAACGAGCTATATAACAGAGCCTATTCAAAGGGCTTTACGGCATACACGGAATTTTTAAATATGCAGGAGCAAAGCGACCTTGCAAAGACCTGCCTGCCCTGCAAGACCTACGGCGGCTACGAGGGCGCGGAGCGTGTTGTTGCCGCCTTTGGTGACAGGGCAGAAAAAGAGAATTTTCCAATAGCTTGCGTAAAAATTTCCCCTGTCAGCAGTAAATTTGCCGATGCTCTTACCCACCGCGATTATTTGGGAGCGCTGATGAATTTGGGTATAAGGCGCGAGCTTTTGGGTGATATTGTAATTCAGGATAACTGCGGATGGCTCTTTTGCCTTGAGCATATTTCGCAATACATTGCCGATAATTTAAGCAGGGTAAAGCACACTACCGTCACTGCGCAAATTACCGCAGAGCTGCCTGCCTCTCTTTGCGTTCAGGCACAGGTTCGGGAAATCATTGCCGCATCTCTGCGGCTTGATGCTCTTGTGGGCGCAGTTTACAGGCTTTCACGCAAGGAGGCGGCACAGTTAATTCTTCACGGCAAGGTATTTATCAACAGCCGCCAAGCCGAAGGCTGCTCAAAGGCAGTTAAGCCAAATGATACGGTGACGGTTCGCGGCAAGGGCAGATTTCAGCTTGTTCAGCAGCTGAGGTCAACAAAATCAGACCGCCTTGTGCTTGAAATAAAAATGTAATATTAATTATAGAAGAAACCCTTTTGCGACAAATTCGACACAGTTATTAATGTATTGTATTAAGTGTGTTAACAGCCGTTAATAATTATTTCAATCAAATTTCACAGTGTGTTATTTTCTAATTCGCAATTTTCCGCTATGATATAATTAACAGGCTGACAATGCCTGAAATATATAAAGGGGTTGTATTTATGGTAGATTACATTACAGGAATTAACGGTGCCGGTAAAACAAGAATACTTTCGGAAGCTGCCGCCGCAACAGCGCAAATCAGCAAGGGCAATGTGATTTTCATTGACAGCACCGATAAGCTTGAAAAAATTCTTCCTTCGTCAATTAGGTTTATTAACATTTCGGATTACTCAATAGACGGTGCAATGTCCCTTTGTGGCTTTCTTTTGGGGCTTTGTGCAGGCGACTACGATTTAACCGATATTTTCATTGACTCAACCACAAGCATCGTTTCTCCCAAGGAAACAAATCTTAACGACTTTTTTGAAATCTTAACAAAAGCATCCGAAAAAACAGGAGTAAGCTTTCATTTTTCAGTGCTTGACGATTATGCAACAGAGCTGATTTATCAAAGTCAGGCGGAATAAAAACAGCTTAATAAAGCTCAATTATATGCAAGGCGCCGAAAAACTTCGGCGTTTTTTGCTTTATAAAATATCAAGAGGCTGAAAAATTTTCCTTGACAAGCAGAATAAAAACCGCAAAAAATATATTTTAGCAAAAAAGTGTTGACAAAATTAATTTATTAATATATAATCTTGCTTGCACAAAATCATACGGCTTTATAGCTCAGTTGGCTAGAGCATGCGGTTCATACCCGCAGTGTCACTGGTTCGAATCCAGTTAAAGCCACCAACGGCCCGGTGGTCAAGAGGTTAAGACACCGCCCTTTCACGGCGGTAACACGGGTTCAATTCCCGTCCGGGTCACCAAAAAAAGACACCTAAAAAGGTGTCTTTTTTAATAAAGCAATGCGCTTGTAGCTCAGTAGGATAGAGCGACCGCCTCCTAAGCGGTAGGTCGGAGGTTCGAATCCCCTCAAGCGCGCCAAAAAAACGACAATTTTCGCAAAGAAGATTGCCGTTTTTTTCTTTTCTGATTTTAAGATTACATTCCGTTATAAACCATCGGGGTCCCCGAAAAGTCAAAAGACTTTTTGGGGAAAGGAGGAGCAGTGGAGTGAGTGCGTGATGATTTATTATTGAAAATAAAAATCGTCACAAGCGATACGAAACTTGTGACGACGCGGTGGACACGAAGGGAGTCGCCGTCTGCTGCGGCTTTGCCTTGCATACTTTTGGCTCGGCGACCGTTGCCTTGCAACAGTACCCGCCTCACCGCTCTTCGCTAAAAACAATTCACCGAATTGTTTTCTTTACGCTCAGACCCTCGCGGGTTCGACTCTTTATGCTCTTATTACAATTTGAAGCAGTACTTATTTGGTACTGCTTCCTCTTTTGGTGGACACGAAGGGAGTCGAACCCTCGACCTCTGCAATGCGAATGCAGCACTCTCCCAACTGAGCTACGCGCCCTTATTCAACACAAATAATAATATCACCTTTTTACCGAAACATCAAGTAAAAAAACAAATTAATTATATTTGCAAAAAGGACTGCGCAAACTGCTTATTCATTTATCAGACCTTTACCCGAGGCAATTTCAAAGTGGTAGGAGGCAATGCCCAAATCAACCCTTGAATAAAATCCCGGCAGTGCCTTTGCCGACGCTTTGCCGTTTTTTAATGTAATCAAAAATTTTTGCTGATTTAAGGCGGTAGGTGCAAGCAGTGCCGCCTCTACTCCCTTTTTAAACCATTCCGGACATTCGCCCTCAACGGTACACACGCTTTCAAACGGCTTTGATTTATGAGCCGTTCCCTGCGTTACTCCGTAGCCAAGGGCAATAACGCAGACTATCCTTTCGCCCTTATTCAGCTTACAGCTTTCCTTTGCCCTGCTCTTGCTGAAGGACATTGCCACCCAACAGGTATTCAGCCCCAGAGTCTGCGCCAGCAAAACGATTTTCTCGCCGTAATAGCCTATTCTTTCGTCAAGGCGAGGTGATTTTTTGCCGGCAAGAACAATATAATTTTTTACTCCGCTGAATTTTCCGTAATGCGCCATAAACCCGTCAAACGCCTTGGGCTCGTTAAGCACAAGCTGAATATTAAGGCTTCCCTGCCTGTTGCACTCGTCTATTTCTTTTTGCAGTCGGTCTGCAATTTCCTGCGGTATTTCTTTGTCGGCATAGCTTCTTACCGAATGGCGACTGCCGATTGCTTCAATTTCCGTCATAGCTATTCCTCCTGTTGCTTTTTTCTTATTATATCACATTGTGCTGAAGGAATAAACAAATACCTTTTAAATAGTTATTGATATTTTTTTATCGTTGTAGTATAATATTTCAAGTGAAAAAATCACAAATAAATTATAACATACAGGAGAAATTATTATGCCATTAGTTACTACTACCGAAATGTTCAAAAAAGCATACGAGGGCGGCTATGCAATCGGCGCCTTCAATGTAAACAATATGGAAATTGTTCAGGGCATTACAAGAGCCGCAAAGAAGCTTGAGGCTCCCGTTATTCTTCAGTGCTCTGCAGGCGCAAGAAAGTACGCTTCACACGACTATCTTGTTGCAATGGTAAAGGCCGCCGCAGAGGAAACAGGTCTTCCTATTGCTTTGCACCTTGACCACGGCCCTGATTTTGAAACCTGCAAATCCTGCATTGACGGCGGATTTACCTCTGTTATGATTGACGGTTCATCTCTTCCTTACGAAGAAAATGTTGCCCTTACCAAAAAGGTTGTTGAATACGCTCACGCTCACGGCGTTGTTGTTGAGGGCGAGCTTGGCACCCTTGCCGGCATTGAGGACGATGTTCAAGTTGACGCTGAAAACGCCTCCTATACAAAGCCTGAGGAGGTTTACGACTTTGCTACAAGAACAGGCTGTGACTCCCTTGCAATCGCTATCGGTACAAGCCACGGCGCATACAAGTTTAAGCCCGGCCAAAAGCCTCAGCTTCGTTTTGATATTCTTGAGGAGGTTGGCAAGCAGCTTCCCGGCT
>CALYNN010000031.1 GCA_945221685.1 uncultured Clostridia bacterium
CTTATCAATGGCCTTTGCAATAATCTTAAGCTGATGGTCGTGCTGAAGCATTTCACGGCTGATATTCAGGCTTAAATCCGCGCTGTCAACCAAGCCCTTTACAAACGAGAAATAATCGGGAAGAAGGTCGGCGCACTTGTCTGTAATAAGCACTCCGTTGGAATAAAGCTGAAGTCCCTTCTCGTACTCCTTTGTGTAGAAATCATAGGGAGGATTTTCGGGGATAAACATAAGAGCGTCGAAGGTAGCCTGTCCCTCTGTTTTGGTATGAATAACGGCAACGGGGTCGGAATAATCCGAAAACTTATCCTTATAAAATTCGTTATATTCCTCAGGCTTTATTTCGCTTTTTGATTTTCTCCAAAGGGGAACCATTGAGTTAAGAGTATCGGTAGTAATTTCCGTTATATACTCGCCCTCTTTTTCGGGGTCGGGAACCTGATGGCTCATTTCCATTTGGATAGGATAGCGAATATAGTCGCTGTATTTCTTTACAAGAGAATCAATGGTATATTCCTCAAGATAATCGCTGTAATGCTCGTTTTCGGTATCCTCTTTAATATGCAGGGTTATAACGGTGCCTGCCTCTGCCTTTTCGCACTCCTCAATGGTGTAGCCGTCGGCACCGGTGGAAACCCATTTATACGCTGTATCTGCACCGAATGCCTTTGAAACAACCTCTACCCTGTCGGCAACCATAAATGCGGAATAGAAGCCAACGCCGAACTGACCGATAACCGAAATATCCTCTGCCTTTTCGTCGTCGCCGTTTTCCTTTTTAAAGTTAAGTGAGCCGCTTTTTGCGATTGTACCCAAATTGCTTTCCAGCTCCTCGGCTGTCATTCCGATTCCGTTATCGGAAATTGTCAGCGTGCGGGCGTCTTTATCAAGGTCAATACGGATTTTAAAATCATCTCTGGCAAGCTTTACACTGTCGTCGGTAAGGGATTTAAAATAGAGCTTATCAATAGCGTCGCTGGCATTGGAGATAAGCTCACGCAGAAATATTTCCTTGTGAGTATAAATTGAGTTAATCATCATATCCAGCAGCTTTTTAGACTCTGCCTTAAACTGTTTTTTTCTCATTTTTATCACCTGATTTTTAAGAATTAGCACTCTCGCCTTTCGAGTGCTAATTCTTATTATAGCCAATATTTTCTAATTGTCAAGACTGTTTTTGAAAATAATGCCTTCAGTTAAATATTGACATTTTTTGAAAAGTGAAATATTATTAAATCAAAGCATATCATCATATAGGAGAGGAATAAAAATGAAAGCAGAAGCATCAAAAAGCAAAGCAAAGGGCAAAAAATCAAAAAAAGGCTTAAAAGCACTTTTAGCAGTCGTAATAATTATCGGCGTGCTTGCCGCCGCAATGACAGCTGCAGGCAACTACAAATCCGACCCGGCAACGCTGAAAAGCTACAAAACAGATAATCAGTATATACTTGAGTCAACGGATATTTCGGCTCACAGAAGCGGAAGCGGAATTGCTCCCGAGGAAACAATGACCGCCTTTAAAAGCTGCGTTGAAAGCACGGATTTTGAAATAGATGTTTTCGAATTTGACCTTCACATTACTAAGGACGATGTTCTCGTTTTGCTTCACGACGACACTCTCGACAGAACCTCCGACAGTCAGGAGGTATTCGGCGAGGAGGAGGTTCGCCCTGAGGATAAAACCTACGAGGAGCTTCGCACTCTTAATATGGGAGCAAAATTTGAAACCGACAGCGGTGAAATGCCCTACAGCAATTTAAAGGGTGACCAAGTAAGTGACGATTTAAAAATTTTAAGAGTTGAAGATGTGCTCGACTACCTTATGTCAAACGGCGATTACAAATACATAATCGAAATAAAAAACAACGGAGATTTGGGTAAAAAGGGTGTAGATATTCTTCACGAAATATTAGCCGAAAGAAATCTTTTAGACAAGGTAATATTCGGCACCTTTCACGGTGAAATAAGCGAATATGTTGACGAAAATTATCCCGATATGACAAGAAGCACCGGAATAAAGGAAGCCTTGGAATTTTGGTTTGCCGCCCTTGCAAACAAAAAGGATTATGAGCCTCCCTGCGGAGTTTTACAAATCCCCTACTGCGCGCCCTACAAAAATTTGGGAATCAACACAGGAACCACAAGGGTAATTAACTATGCTCATCAGCATAATATGGCTGTTCAGTATTGGACGGTTGACGACGAGGAGGATATGGAATATCTTATAAGCATCGGTGCCGACTGTATTATGTCCGACTATCCCGACAGATTATACGAAATAAAAAATAATAAATAAGGAAAAAATTAATAAATAAGCAAAATTAAAGGACTGAAAGCAATTCGTTTTGTTTTCAGTCCTTTTTTGTATTAAAGCTCGCAAATTGCCTTTCTTGTTTGAAGAATGCTTCCGGGACTTACGGAAAATTCATCAAGCCCCCATTCAACAAGCTTCGGAACAAGTCTTAAATCAGCCGCCGCTTCGCCGCACATACCAACAGTTATACCTGCCGCCTTTGCGTTTTTTATCGTCATTTCAATAGCTCTCAAAACAGGCTCCCGAAATGTATCGTAAAGTCCTTCAACCTTTGCGTTTCCTCTGTCTGCCGCCATAATATATCCGGTTAAATCATTTGTACCGATTGAGAAGAAGGAAGCCTCTCTTGCCAGCAAATCGGAAATCAGTGCCGCCGCCGGAGTTTCAATCATAACGCCAAGCTCGCAGGATTTATATGCCGTGCCCTTTTCGGAAAGCTCTGCCTCGCACTGCGAAATAATTTCCTTTGCCGCCCTTACCTCATCAATGCAGGTAACAAGAGGAAGCATTATTTTTATGTTTCCATATACGGCGGCACGCATTATTGCTTTAAGCTGTTTTTTAAACATTTCAGGATTATCAAGGCAGTAGCGAATAGCTCTGTGACCGAGGAAAGGGTTTTCCTCCTTTTCAATATTAAGGTAAGGAATATCCTTGTCTCCGCCAACATCAAGAGTGCGAATGATAACCTCTTTTCCGTTCATAGCCTTTGCCACAGTTGAATATGCCTCAAACTGCTCCTCCTCGGAGGGCAGGCTCACCCGATCCATAAACAGAAATTCCGTTCTGAAAAGTCCTATACCCTCTCCACCGTTTTGAAGCACATTCTGCACATCCTCCGGCTTACCTATATTGCCGTAAACATATTTCTGCACGCCTGCTCTTGTAATAGTTTTGCGGGCAAAATATCTTTTTAGGCTTTCCTTTTCTGCAAGGAAATCTCTTTGCTTTTTGGCAAAATCATTCAACTCCTCCGGCGAGGGATTTACAATAATCTTGCCCTTGAAGCCGTCGGCAATAACAGTCTGTCCCGGCAAAACGGCCTTTGTCGCACCCGAAACGGAAAGCACCGCAGGAATACCCATTGCCCTTGCAAGAATTGCGCTATGGCTTGTAACGCCGCCTGTTTCCGTAATAATTGCGGCAACATTTTCTTTTTTTATTTTCCCCGTCATAGACGGAGTAAAATCCTCTGCTATAAGAACGGTATTCGGCGGCACGGAGGATATATCGGTGCTTTCTCTGCCCAAGAGCTTCTTAAGCAGTGAGTCCCTAATATCCTTAACATCGGAGGCTCTTTGGCGGGTAAGCTCATCGTCTGCCGATGAAAATACATCAATAAACATTGAGCAAACGGTATCCACCGCCTTTTCTGCGACAAAGCCGCCTTCGATATTTTCCTCCATTTGTGAAATCATAAACGGGTCGCTGAGCATAACAATATGCCCCTGTAAAATTTCCGCTTCCTTTTCTCCTGCCGAGGACTTAAGGCTTTCGGCAAGAGATTGAGTTTCGGCTTTATAGGCGCTGACGGCGTCGCCGAGTCTTTTCTTTTGGTCTTGGGCATTTGTAAACACAACCTTGCTGTAATCAAGACCTGCGTCTTTAATTATTACCGCCTTGCCTATTCCCCAGCCCTGACTTGCACCTATACCCTTAAGCATAATTTTGCCCCCTCTTTTACGGCATAACCTTATATGCCGTTATTATTCTCCGAAGCCTGACTCAATAAGGCTTACCGCTTCATCAAGCATAGCCTGCTCGTCGGCACCGCTGCACTCAACTGTTATTTCACTGCCGCACTTAATACATGCCGCCATAATATTCATAATGCTTTTGCCGTTGATTCTTTTTGTGTCGGTTACGATTTCTATATCGGAGGAATACTTCGTCATAGCAGTTACGAACATATTTGCCGGGCGCATATGAAAGCCCATTTCATTTTTAATTTTAACTGTTTTTGAAACCATAATTTTAACTCCTCTCTGCAATGACTATGCAGCTTTTCTGTTTTTCTTAAGCAGACTAAGCATCAAAGCTCCTGCCACCGAGCCTGCCGCAAGGGCAACTATATAACCAAGTGGGTTATCTACAACGATAAAGGTAAATATTCCTCCGTGGGGAGCAGGGCATGCACAATGGAACAGCTCTGTTACGGCGCCTGCCACGGCAGAGCCTACCATACACGATGGAATTACGCGAAGCGGGTCGGAGGCAGCATAAGGAATTGCGCCCTCGGTAATAAAGCAAAGTCCCATAAGGTAGTTAACAGGTCCACTTTTGATTTCCTCTTGTGTCCACTTTTTCTTATTAAAGGTTGTGGAAAGTGCAATAGCAATTGGAGGTACCATTCCGCCTATCATTACCGCTGCCATAATCCAGGTGTTTCCGTCGGCAATAGCCGCCGTGCCGAATACATACGCCGCCTTATTAAAGGGACCGCCCATATCAACCGCCATCATTGTTGCAAGCACTATCGAAAGCAGAAGTCGGCTTGTATCTCCCAAGGAAGAAAGGAAGCTTGAAAGCGCCGAATTTACAACTCCGATAACAGGATTTACAAGGCACATAAAAAGTCCCATAAGAAGTGTGCCTAACAGCGGGTAAATAAATACAGGCTTAATTCCGTCCATAGATTTAGGAAGCCACGAAAAAGCTTTTTTAAGGATATTTACAATTATACCTGCAACAAAGCCTGACAACAGAGCACCCAAAAATCCTGATACCGCGCCATCGTCGCCAACTAAATTTTGATTTTCAATAAGGCTTGAGAAGGTGTAGCCGCTGGAGGCAAATACACCGCCTACGATACCCGGCAGTAAACCGGGGCGGTCGGCTATTGACTGTGCAATATAGCCCGACAATATCGGAAGCATAAGAGCAAAAGCCGCTTTACCGATCCAAAATACTATTGCAGCAATAGGATTTGTAAAGCCAAAGGTTCCGCCCACATTGGCATTGCCTGCAATGGTATCAAACAAAAAGCCTAAAGCGATAAGCACGCCGCCGCCTACAACAAACGGAAGCATATGGGAAACACCGTTCATAAGGTGCTTGTAAATTCTGTGCCAAAAGCTTTCCTTTTCGTCATCGTCAAAGGCTTGCTTTTCACCTTCATCGGCACGATAAATCGGAGCCTTTCCGTCTATAATTTTTTGAATAAGCTCCTTTGGCTTATTAATACCGTTTGAAACCGAGGTTTTAACTACCGGCTTACCGTCGAAGCGAGCCATATCAACATTTTTGTCTGCGGCAATAATTATTCCGTCGCACTGAACAATTTCTGCCTTGGTAAGAATATTCTTCGCACCGCCCGAGCCGTTTGTTTCTGCCTTAAGGGGATATCCCATTTCGGCTCCTGCCTTTTCAAGAGCCTCTGCCGCCATATAGGTGTGTGCAATACCTGTAGGGCAGGCGGTTACGGCTAAAATCCTGTAGCCCTGATTTTCTTTTTCAGCAGGCTTTACCTCGTTTGGATATTTTTCATTTTCCTTTTTATCTATAATATCAAGAAGCTCATCGGGAGTTTTTGCATTTCTTATTGCCCGGCAAAACTCCGGCTCCATAAGCATAACCATAAGCCTTGACAGAATTTCAAGATGAAGGTCGCCGTCAAGAGGCGCCGCAATCATAAACAAAATATCAGACGGCTTTCCGTCGGGTGCCTGATAGTCAACGCCGCCGTTTACGGTAATTGCCGAAAGTCCTGCGGCTTTTACGCTGTCGGACTTGGCGTGGGGCACGGCAATACCCTCGCCTATTGCCGTAGTGCCCTGCGCTTCTCTTGCGAGTATTGCGTCTTTGTAGGCATTTTTATCGGCAAGGTTTCCTGCCCTTTGATGAAGGTCGATGAGCTTATCTATTGCTTCGGCTTTGGAACCTGCCGAGGCATTAAGCTCTATTGCTTCCTTTTTCAGTAAATCAATAATTCTCATATTAACCCTCTCACTTTCTTTATTTTAACTAAAATAATTGCTTAACATATTTTCAATTTCCTGCTTATTGGCAAGAGTTTCGGAAAAAGCCGTTGCATTTCCGCAGGCAGAGCCAAGCCGTAAGGCGTAGGCATAATCCTTTTTCTGTTCCCATCCTGCCAAAAAGCCGGCCACCATTGAATCACCGCAGCCAACCGCACTTGTGATTTTTCCGGGAGCGTTGCCTATTGTGCGAAGCTCACCCGATTCATCAAGCAGTGCCGCACCGTCTTTACCCCGTGATACAAGCACATTTTTCGCGCCCATAGCCTGAAGCTTTTTTCCGTAGTAGGCAATATCCTCGTCGGTTTTAATTTCCACCGCAAATATATCGCCCAGCTCGTGATGGTTCGGCTTAATCAAAAACGGCTTATACTTAAGCACATTCAACAGCAAATCACCTGTGGCATCAACTGCAAAGTTAATTCCTCTGCCGTCAAGCCTTTTCAATATTTTTTCATAAATATCGTTTGGCAAAGTTTTTGGTATTGAGCCTGCAAGAACAAGTCCGTCTCCCTCTTTAATCTGTTCAAGCTTTTCCATCAGCTTTTCAATATCCTCAGTTGAGATATTCGGACCTTGAGCATTAATGTCTATGCTTTGCTCCGATTTAATTTTAACATTAATTCTTGTGTAGCCCCGACCCAAATACACAAAATCCGTATCGATATTATCGGATTTCAGCATACTGTCAAGCTGTTTGCCTGAAAATCCTGCAAGAAATCCCAATGCCTTGTTTTTTACTCCAAGCCTTGAAAGAATGACCGAAACATTTATGCCCTTACCGCCGTAATATAGTTGTTCACTTTCGGTGCGGTTAATATCCTTTGAATTAAGGTTAGGCACATTCATCACATAATCAAGAGCCGGATTAAAGGTCACCGTGTAAATCATAGCAACACCTCTTTAATTACTGTTCGCTTTTTAATTTTTTCGCTTTCGCATTTATCGGTAATAATACAGGCACAGTCCAAGGAGCCGAAGCTTACTGCTGATACCCTTTCGAATTTTGAGCTGTCTGCCAAAACGAAGGAAGCAAAGCTTCTTTCTATTGCCACCGCCTTAAGCATTGCCTCCTCGGTATCGGGCGTGGTGTAGCCCTGCTTTTCGCTGATGCCGTTTGCGCCGATAAAGGCTTTTGTAAACGAATATTTTTGCAAATTTGCCGCCGCAACCAAGCCGATAATTGCCTCGGTGCTTTCTTTAAGCTGACCGCCAAGCACCATAACCTTACAGCCCTTTTTTGCAAGCTGACGGCCGTGCTCAATACCGTTAGTAACAAAGGTTGCCTTTGAGCCCTTTAGGTATGATGTCATCAGCAATGTGGTAGTGCCTGCGTCAACAAAAACAAAGTCGTCGTCAAATATCTGCTCTGCCGCATACCGTGCTATAGCTCTTTTTTCGTCGGTATGCTTTGTCAGCTTTTCTTCAATATTATCCTCAAGGCGAACGAATTCCTGATTAAGTGCCGTTGCTCCGCCGTGAACCTTGTTTAGCTTGCCCTCTCCTGCCAAAAACGCCAAATCTCTGCGAACAGTTGATTCGCTGGCGTCAAGCACCTCGGTAAGCATAGCCACGGTAGCCGAGCCTCGTTCCTTTAGAATTGATAATATTTTTGTTTGTCTGTCGTGAGTAAGCATGCTATATACTCCCTTGCTTTTCTTTGCACTTAATTATATCAAAACAGTTCATATTCGGTCAATAGCAGTCAAAATAATTCGTATATATTCACTATTCGCAGGGATTTCCTTTGTGAATTTTGTATATCGCACACCTTTAGTATGCTCGTTTTTGACCGATTTAAAAAATTTATTCAAAAATTCTTCCAAATAATATTGCAAAAAAATAAAGCCGCAGGACAAGCCTGCGACTTTTTTCGATTACCTTTTTATGCCTTTTTCTTTTTCTTAAGGTCTGTTGCCGAAAAATCAAGAACGAGGCTGAGAAGCACTACGCCCACAACGGTAATGGCTGCTTCTGCCGCCATATATGAACCATTGTATGCGGCACTGTATCCCCATACTGATTTCCAGCCGTCTGCATATTCGCCCCAAATTGTAATACCCGAAACGAAATGGCAAAGGAAGCGAAGTGCCGAAGCAACAAATGCGCCAACACCGAGAGCAACTGTTTGATTTTTAAGCTTTCTAAACAGAGCACCGCCAAGTCCGAGGCTCATAAATGCAAGAACATAGTCGGCTAAAATAAGAATAAGATATGCGCCTACGCCCTTAACATACGCAAAGTTACCCAAGCCCTGAAGAAGCATTTCAAGAATACCGTAAAGAATACCTGTTGAAACACCCCATTTCCAGCCGTAGCGATAGCCGATAATTATAATCGGCACCTGACTGAAAAGAGTAACAGAGCCGCCCATGGGAAGATCAAAAATCTTTACATAGGAGAGAGCTACTGCCAAAGCAAGCATAATTGCGGTTTCGGTAAGCTTTCTTGTGTTATCAATTGAAGAAGCTGTTGTTTCTGCCATAATTATTCTCCTTTCTTATTATTCATAATAAGTCAAAAGAAAAAATCCCCTGCAAAAGCAGGGGATTAAATACTTATCATATCTCGTCTTACCGCCCGTACTAACGGCCGGCTCGAAGGGTATAATCTCAGCTTCGGCAAACGCCTTGGCACCCCTGACTTATTAAGTTGCCTGTATTATAATACCTAATAATATTTTTGTCAAGTTTTTAAGAGCATCACTTTATTGACATATTTTTATAAGCGGATATAATAGTTAGTAATATATGAATAGAAGTGATAACAAATGAAAAAGCGTTTTCAAATAAGTGAATCTGTTGAAATCGGTATTGTGCTTGCGCTCGCCGGAGGATTTATGGACGCATATTCCTACATATGCCGCGGAAAAGTATTTGCCAACGCCCAAACGGGAAACATACTGCTTTTCGGCGTTAATCTTTCATCGGGTAATTTTAAAGAGGCGTTGCAATATGCCTTGCCCGTCGGAGCCTTTGCTCTCGGCATTATTTTGTCGGATCTTGTTCGCAACCGTATAAAATCCGTAAGCCTGCTGCACTGGAGGCAAATAAGCTCTGCGTTTGAAATTGCAATACTGTTTTCGGTAGCCTTTTTCTCGCAAAAATATAATCTTCCTGCAAACTGCCTAACCTCTCTCGCCTGCGGAATTCAGGTGGAAAGCTTCAGAAAAATTCACGGTAACGGAATTGCAACAACAATGTGCATAGGCAATCTGCGCTCGGCTATGGAAAGCATTAGCGACTATTGCTTCAACAAAAACAGAAAATCGTTAAGAAAAGGATTTTTATATCTGTCGGTTATACTGTTTTTTGTTTTAGGGGCAGTAGCAGGAAACTTTTTTGTTAAGCTTATAGGAGAAAGGGCAATATTTATTTGCTGTATTATTTTGCTTATTTCATTTTTTATGATGTTTATAGACAGGGATAAGGCCTGCAAGGAAAACTGAATACCCATTACCAAAGCCGCCCAAGCATTGCTCGGACGGCTTTATTTTACGGTATTTAAAAATTTCACTGCATATGTGCGTGCTTTTTTAAGGCTTCAAAGGTTTCGTCGCTTATAACATGCTCCATTTTGCAGGCGTCCTGCGCCGCCGTATCCTCGCTTACACCAAGGCGTATTAAGAAATCCGTAAGGGTTGTATGGCGTTCATAAATTTTTTTTGCAATTTCAAGTCCTGCTTTCGTTAAGAGCAGGGAGCCGTCGTCGGAGGAGGTAACAAATCCGCCGCTTTTTAAAATGCCCATTGCTCTGCTGACGCTGGGCTTGGAAAAGCCCATATACTCACCAACATCTACGGAGCGTACGCTACGGCTTTTCTGCGATAAAATATATATGGTTTCAAGATACATTTCGCCTGATTCCTGAAGATTCATAATTATCCCCCTAAAGTAAAATGACAAATTAATTATTAAGGAAAGCATACCACAATCATTAAAAAAAATCAACAAGCCTCGGCGTATATTAAAGCTGAGTAGATGCTCCGTCCTTTTTAAAGCAATATGCACAAAATAATAGAGTTAGCATATGCTAACTATTTAGTTAATCCTACAAAAATATAATTGCATTTCTCAAATTTGTTGACAAAGAGAAAAAGCAAATCTATAATATAATTGGTTAGCGAGGGCTAACTATTATTTTTGAATGTTAGTTAGCATATGCTAATTATTTATTAAACAATAAAGAAGGTATAAAAAATGATGCCGCTTGCACTTGCAGATGTAGGAGAAGAAAATGTAATCAAAAAAGTCGGAGGTAAGCCTGAGGTAAAGACTCACCTTGAAAATTTAGGCTTTGTAGTTGGCGGAACAGTTAAGGTAATAAACACTATTTCCGGTAATATTATTGTCAATGTAAAGGAATCGCGCGTTGCAATAAGCAGGGAAATGGCACAGAAAATATTTATTTAAAATAAAGATAAGGAGGAAATATTTATGAAAACACTTAGGCAGGTCAGCATCGGTGATACTGTAAGAGTTGTTAAAATCCACGGTCAAGGTGCAATAAAGCGTCGTATTATGGATATGGGAATTACAAAGGGCGTTGATGTGCATATTCGCAAGGTTGCGCCGCTGGGAGACCCTATTGAAGTAACGGTTCGCGGATACGAGCTTTCAATCAGAAAAGCCGACGCGGATATGATTGAGGTTGAATAAGTTTACGGTTTAACGGGGTTTATCCCTGTTTTATTTTGATTTACGGTTAGCCTCTGCTAACCAAGAAAGTGAGGAAATTAAATGGATTTACGAATTGCTCTTGCAGGTAATCCCAACAGTGGCAAAACTACGCTTTTTAACGCTCTTACAGGCTCTAATCAGTTTGTTGGCAACTGGCCGGGTGTAACGGTGGAGAAAAAGGAGGGAAAGCTTAAAAGGCATGACGGTGTAATTATCACCGACCTTCCGGGTATATATTCTCTTTCTCCCTATACATTAGAGGAGGTTGTTGCCAGAAATTATTTAATCGGTCAGCGCCCCGACGCTATTTTGAATATCATCGACGGCACTAATCTTGAAAGAAACCTTTACTTAACGACTCAGCTTACAGAGCTTGGTATTCCCGTTGTTGTAGCTATCAATATGATGGATGTCGTTAAGAAAAACGGAGATAAAATCAATATTGCAGAGCTTTCAAGGGAGTTAGGCTGTAAGGTGGTTGAAATATCCGCACTAAAGGGAACAGGTATTGCAGACGCGGCTCAGGCGGCAGTTGACGCGGCAAAAAACGGCAAAACCGTTCCTATGCACACATTTTCGGGCACGGTTGAACACGCTATAGCACATATTGAGGAAGCCGCAGTACATAATCTTCCGGAGGAACAGCAGAGATGGTATGCAATAAAAATCTTTGAGCGAGACGACAAGGTGCTTGAGCAGCTTAAGCTTGACAAGGCAATCCTTGACCATATTGAAAAGGACATTAACGCAGTTGAAGAAGAGCTTGACGACGACGCCGAATCAGTCATAACCAACGAAAGATATGTATATATCGGCGAGATGATTAAGGGATGCTATAAAAAGAAATCGGCAGGCAAGCTGTCCACCTCCGACAAAATAGATAAGGTGGTTACAAACAGATTTTTGGCTTTGCCAATCTTTGCATTAGTAATGTTCGTTGTTTATTTTGTATCTGTTACAACAGTGGGCACTTGGGCGACAGACTGGGCAAACGACGGTGTATTTGGTGACGGTTGGCACCTGCTTGGTATCGGCTCATCGGCATACTCAGAAGCCGCCGACGAATACGGCAGTGCTTCACTGATAGTTGACGGATATAACGCATATATTGAGGAAAACGGCACTGCACCAACAGGTGATTTCCAATATTCCATTGAAGATGAGGAAACTCTTGAGGTAACGAAGGAAACCGCAACTCTTACAGATTATGACGAGGCGGTAAAAGCTCTTGATAAATACGGCGAGGAGCCTGACCCTGCAGACTACGGTGTTTGGGTACCGGGTGTTCCCGTTCTTGTGGAAAAGGGACTTAACGCTGTTAACTGTGCAGACTGGCTACAGGGACTTATCCTTGACGGTATAGTTGCCGGCTTGGGCGCAGTTTTGGGCTTTGTTCCGCAGATGCTTGTTCTGTTCATTTTCCTTGCATTCCTTGAGGGATGCGGATATATGGCTGTCTCTTATACACATCTGACGCTGCCGACGATCTTACGCGAGTAGATCT
>CALYNN010000032.1 GCA_945221685.1 uncultured Clostridia bacterium
CGAGATCATGCCTAGTCTCGGGGGCTCGGAGATGTGTATAAGAGACAGGCCTTTGACGATGTGCTTAAGGCAATAAGTCATTCAAAGGGCGTTAAGGGAAGAATAGAGGTTGTTCCCTGCGACAGAGATTTTACTATTATTATCGACTATGCCCATTCTCCCGACGGTCTTGAAAACATTATCAGCTCCCTGCGTGAAATTGCAAAGGGCAGAGTAGTAACGCTTTTCGGCTGCGGTGGAGACAGAGATAAAACAAAGCGTCCCAAAATGGGCAGGATTGCGGCGGAGCTTTCCGATTTCTGCGTAGTAACCTCCGATAATCCCCGAAGCGAAAATCCATCGGAAATTATTAAGGATATTTTGGTTGGTATGCAGGGAATCGACACTCCCTATGAGGTTGTTGAAAACCGAAGGGAAGCAATTAAGTACGCAATAGAAAACGCTAAAAAGGATGATATAATCCTTCTTGCCGGTAAGGGACACGAAACCTATCAGATTTTACCTACAGGCACAATTCATTTTGACGAAAGAGAAGCTGTAGCACAGGTGCTCAGCGAGCTTAAGTAATATGGAAGCTTTAAAATTAAGTGAAATTGCCAATGCCTGCGGAGGCAGCTTTAACAAAGAGGCGGAAATAACCGGCGTTTCAATCGACACCCGCAAGGTTAAGCCCGGTGATTTGTTTATTTGTATCAAGGGTGAAAGGTTTGATGGCCATTCCTTTGCCGAAGCGGCAATGGAAAAGGGAGCCGCCGCCGTAATGGTGCACAGTCCTGTTAGTGAAAGCCTTCCTGCCGTTACTGTTGAAAATACCTCGAATGCTCTTTTAACCCTTTCAGGCTATTACCGCAGTAAATTTGATATTCCTCTTGTGGCGCTGACAGGCTCGGTAGGCAAAACAACAACAAAGGAATTTACTTATCTTGTTGTAAGCTCACAGTACAATACGGTAAAAACCTTGGGAAATCTTAATAACGAAATAGGACTTCCCCAAATGCTTTTTCAGCTTGACAGCTCAACCGAGGCGGCAGTTATTGAAATGGGAATGAACCATTTCGGAGAAATACACAGGCTGACATCTTCGGCACAGCCAAATGTTGCGCTGATTACAAACATAGGTGTATCCCATATAGAAAACCTCGGCTCAAGAGAGGGCATACTTAAAGCAAAGCTGGAAATTCTCGACGGCTTGAAAAAAGGCTCGCCCCTTATTTTGAACGGAGATAACGATTTGCTTTCAACTGTAAAAAGCGATGACTTCAAAATATATTTTTACGGTATTGAAAACGGAGATTTTAAAGCCGAAAATATTTCCGAGGAAAACGGCTCAACAAGCTTTACCGTAAATTATTTCGGAAAGAGTCAGAAAATTACAATTCCAACAATAGGAATTCATAATGTTTATAACGCTCTTGCGGCGTTTGCGGTAGGCTTTTGCCTAAGCATACCGCCTCAGCAATGCGCTGATGCTCTCGGCAAATATGCGCCCGAGGGAATGCGGCAGAAAACCGTAAAAGCAGGGGGAATAACTGTTATTGAGGATTGCTACAACGCAAGTCCCGATTCAATGAAGGCCGCAATAACAACCCTTGCAAATACCGAGGGAAAAAGAAAAATTGCAGTTCTTTCGGATATGCTGGAGCTTGGCTCTTATTCAGATGAAGCTCACCGTCAGGTTGGCGAGATGGCGGCTGAAAACAATATCGACCTGCTTTTTACCTTCGGCGAGGCTTCGGTAAATATTGCCGAGGGTGCAAAAAGCAAGGGGATGAAAAATGCTTTTCATTTTAACAGTAAGGAAGAAATGACGGCTGCGCTTCTTGATACATTAGAGGAAAACGACACTGTTATCTTTAAGGCGTCAAGGGGAATGAAGCTGGAGGATGTAATCCATAGTGTATATGACAGGTGGGGAAAATAAATGAACAGTACAGTAGCAATAATCATCAGCATAGTGTGCGCCTTCGGCGTAACGGCAGGACTTGGATTTGTTATTATTCCGTGGTTGAGAAAGCTTAAATTCGGTCAGACTATTCTTGAAATAGGCCCAAGCTGGCACAAGTCAAAGCAGGGCACACCGAATATGGGCGGAATTATGTTTATTATCGGTATCGTTGTTTCCTTCGCGGTTAGTATGCTGACAGTGCATCTAACAGGAGGAAAAATCGAAAGCGATTATTCAGCCATAATGCAGGGCAAGGAAAAGGTACTGCTTATATCCGGCTTAGTGCTTGCTCTTGGCTTTGGAATTGTAGGCTTTGCAGACGACTTTATTAAAATCAGGCTCAAAAGAAACGAGGGACTTTCGCCAAAGCAAAAAACTCTCGGTCAGCTTATAATGAGCTTCGGCTACATTTTAACCCTTTGGCTTTCTCATAATACAAGCTGGTATATTCCTTTTATCGGCGTAATCAATTTTGAAAAAAATGCTTTAACCGCAGTAATCTTTTGGGCGTTGAGCTTCTTTATAATTTACGGCTGTGTTAATTCGGTTAATCTTACAGACGGTATTGACGGACTTTGCTCATCGGTAACCTCAACTGTTGCGATAGCATTTATAGTAATCGGCTCAATTCAGTCCTTTTTGGGAATTCAGCTTTTTGCAGGTGCGCTTTTGGGCGGTATGTTCGGCTTCCTTTGCTGGAACTGGAATCCTGCAAAAACCTTTATGGGCGACACAGGCTCTCTGTTTTTGGGAGGTATGGTTGTTGCGTTGGGTTATCTTTGCAAATGCCCTCTGCTTTTGCTTCCTATCGGAATCGTTTATGTTTGCGAAACAATGAGCGATATTATTCAGATTGGCTATTTCAAAATTACACATGGCAAGCGTGTATTTAAAATGGCGCCTATTCACCACCACTTTGAAATGTGCGGCTGGAAGGAAAAGAAAATTTGCGTAATCTTTTCTCTCACAAATGCCATCGGTTGTGCAGTTGGAGTATTGCTGCTGTATTTCGGCAATTTCAATAACTGATTTACAAAAAACTTTGAACTAAAAAAATTATGAAAGGAGCAGTGACATATGCCAAAAGGCTCAAATACAAACGGAAATAATTCAAAAATTATCAGTACAAAGTCAAAGGATCCCACAGGCTTGAAAAACAAGCTGTTTGTAACCGGCAGTATTGATGTTCCGTTTTTAGCAATTACAATAGCCCTTTTAACTATCGGGCTTATAATGCTCTTTTCAGCTTCATATCCATATGCCTACTCTCGAAGAAGCGACCACAATTCCTTCTATTTTATAAATAGGCAGCTTATATTTGCCGCTTTAGGCGTAGTTGCTATGCTTGTAATGTCAAAAATAAACTATAAATGGCTAAAGGTGGCAACCATCCCTCTTTATGCCATAACCATAATACTGCTGATTCTCGTTTTGTTTCTTCATTCCGATGTATCGGCAGACAGCGGCGAGGATTTTAAGCGCTGGATTCAAATCGGACCTATTCAGTTTCAGCCGTCGGATGTTGCAAAATTTTCGCTTATTCTTGCTTTGGCATTTTATATTTCCCGTTATTATGAAAAAATGAAAACCTTTAAATACGGAATTGTTTTTCCTTTGCTTATTATCGGTGTAATATGCGGTCTTATTGTATTGGAAAAGCATTTGTCCTGCTTAGTGCTTGTGTTCTTTATAGGCGCGGCATTAATGTTTGCCGGCGGCACAGATTGGAAGGTGTTTATTTTCGGCTTGGCGATTATGGCAGTAGCAGTTGTCTTTATTGTAAATAATCCGAAAATTCTTGATGAATATGCCGGAGACAGAATTACCGCTTGGCTTGATAAGGATTTTTCACCCGGAGATAAACGCTGGCAAACAAATAATTCGCTTTATGCCATAGGATCCGGAGGCTTGACCGGTGTTGGCTTAGGTAACTCAATGCAAAAATATTTGTATGTGTCTGAGCCGCAAAACGACTTTATCTTTTCAATAGTATGCGAGGAGCTTGGCTTTGTAGGCGCAGCATTTATTCTGTTTTTATTCGGCGCCCTTGTTTGCCGAGGCATTAAGATAGCAAAAAACACAGGCGACCGTTTCGGCTCTCTGCTTGTTATCGGTATTGTAAGTCAGGTCGGAATACAGGTTGTGCTGAATATTTTGGTAGTAACCGATACAATTCCAAACACGGGAATTGCATTGCCGTTTTTCTCCTACGGCGGCACGGCTATGATGATGTTGTTGTTTGAGATGGGAGTAGTTCTTTCGGTATCAAGAAAATCAAGTCAGATGAAGGTGTAGAATATGAAAATAATTTTTGCAGCCGGCGGAACCGCAGGTCATATCAATCCTGCTCTTGCCGCGGCGAATTACATCAGAGAAACAGTAGACGAAGCAGAAATACTTTTTATCGGTACAGCCGACCATATGGAAGCACGGCTTGTTCCGTCAGCAGGCTTTGATTTTAAAACAATCGAAATTTCCGGCTTTAGGCGCTCCTTTTCGCCTGCGGCTGTTAAGCATAATTTAAAAACTCTTGCAAGGCTTGTAAGGTCGTCAGGCGAGAGTAAAAAAATAATAAAGGAATTTAATCCCGATGTAGTGGTAGGCTTCGGAGGATATGTTTCAGGCCCTGTTTTGCAGACTGCCGTAAAAATGGGGATACCTACCTGTATTCATGCCCTCAACGCTTTTCCGGGAATATCATATACAGCCCTTGCAAAACAAGCAGAGGCCCGAATGGTTTACTCGCAGGATGCAATAAATCACCTTGAGCCGAAAAATGAGGCAGTTGTTACGGGACTTCCCGTAAGAGGCGAACTGCTTAAGGCAGACAGAGATGTAGCAAGAGCACAGTTAAATATTCCCGACACGGCAAAGCTTGTGCTTTCCTTCGGCGGCTCCTTAGGTGCGGCGCCGCTTAATGAGGCTATGTTCGATATTTTGAAGAATAGCGCGGAAAGCGGCAGATATTATCATATCCACTCTGTGGGCACAAACGGTGGAGAATACCTTAAAAAATTTGAAGCCGAAGGCTTCGTAAACGGTAAAAAAGGTACTGTTGAGGTTAGGCAGTATATTGATAATATGGATGTTTGTATGGCGGCAGCTGATTTGGTAATCGGCAGGGCAGGGGCCTCATCTATTTCCGAAATCGAGGCAATGGGTAAGGCATCAATTCTTATTCCGTCACCTTATGTAGCCGAAAATCATCAATACCATAACGCAATGTCTCTTGTAAACAGAAACGCAGGCTTTGTTATTGAGGAAAAGAATTTAACCTCGGCAGCATTAAGTAAAATGATAGACGAGCTGTTATCGGACGAAGCAAAGCTGAAAAGCGTTGAAGAAAATGCAAAGAAAATGGCAGTAGCCGATTCAAGAGAAAGAATTGCAAAAATAATACTTTCACTGGCAAAATAGCAAAATATCAACCTCTGCATAAGATAACATAGATTTATCTTTCCGGAGGGTGATGATTTGGAATTTTTTGAAATTACCGGGGGAAGCAGTCTTAGAGGCGAGGTCTCTTTACACGGTGCAAAGAACTCTGTACTGCCGATTTTAGCGGCGGCAGTTCTTGTAAACGGTGAATGTATTTTACATAATTGTCCTAATTTAAGTGATGTAAGTCGAACGCTTGATATACTCAATAAGCTTGGTTGTACCGTTACTGCTGAGGAAAATACGGTTACCGTTAATTCTTCAAATATCAGCAGCTACTGTATTGATGAATGTGAAATGAGAGAAATGCGTTCATCAATACTGTTTTTGGGCAGTCTGATTGGCAGACTGAAAAACGCTTGTGTTTATTTACCGGGCGGCTGTGAAATAGGCACCCGACCTATTGATATGCACATAAAGGCGTTAAAGGAGCTTGGTGCCGAAATAGAGGAAAAGGGTTCCTGCCTTTGCTGTAAAGCAAGGAGAATAACCGGTAAAAAAATAATATTACCATATGCAAGCGTCGGTGCCACCGAAAATATTATGCTTTGCACCGCAGTATCACAGGGTACTACAACAATAATTAATCCTGCAAGAGAGCCTGAAATCTGCGATTTAGCAAGCTTTCTTAATAAGTGCGGAGCAAGGATAAGGGGAGCAGGGGAAAGCGAAATTGTAATAGAGGGAGTAGAAGGTCTGCACTCCTGCGAGCATACAATTATTCCCGACAGGATTTTGGCTTCCACCTATATGAGTGCCTGTGCCGCTACGGCAGGAGATATAATTATTGCAGATATTGTCCCGTCGCATCTTGCGCCTGTGTTTCCCTACTTTAACGAAATGGGATGCCATATCTATTTAGATAAAAACCTAATGAGGATAACTGCACCGAAAAGATTAAAAAGAGTAAAAAAAATAAACACTCTTCCTTATCCCGGCTTTCCAACCGATTCTCAATCACCGCTGGCGGCGGCGCTTTCGGTTGCAAAAGGAACATCGGTTATTAAGGAAACAGTGTTTGAAAACAGATTTCGATATGTAGGTCAGCTAAATCGTTTTGGTGCCGATATTGAGGTTAACGATAGAATAGCTGTAATTAACGGAGTAAAAAAGCTAAATGCCGCCAATGTTGAAGCAACGGATTTAAGAGGCGGAGCAGCCTTGGTAATTGCCGCCCTTGCCGCAGAGGGAGTATCAACCGTAGATAAAATTAATTATATCGACAGGGGATATGAAGCCTTTGAAAACGGTCTCGGCAGATTAGGAGCAAATATTAAGAGGATTTCAAATGGAAAAGAAAACGAAGAAGAAAAATCAGCGAAATACTACAGAGCCTGCTGCTCGGAGCAAATCTCGGCGCATACCTGATAATGCGGATTTAAACGATTTCGGATTGGAGCCGCCGAAAATCTATCGCGATTCACAGCGAATGATTAATCAGCAAAAAAGCGCAAAAGGCTCAAGCACGGAAAATCGCCGTAAAAGCGGAGGAAATCCTCAGCCGACAAACGCAAGCAAAAGAAAAAAGGAATCCCATAAAAGAGAAAAGAAAAACAAGCTGATTAAAACCGTAACAGCAGTGGTGGTGGGAATATTTGTTATTGCACTTGCTACCGTCATTGCCCTGACTGCGTTTTTCAAGGTTACCGATTTTACCGTTAAGGGCAGTAAAATTTATTCAAAGGATGAGATTGTAAGTCATTTTACAGTTAAGCAAGGTGACCGTTTGTTTTTGACCGATATGGATAAGGCATCGAAATATCTTGAACAGAGTCTACCGTATGTGTATTCGGTTCAGGTAAAAAGAAAAATACCGGGAACCGTAGAATTAACAATAAAGGACGCAACTGCGGCGTACTCGATTAAAAATGAAGATAAAACATATATACTTCTTGACGACAATTTTAAGGTGCTTGAAAACTCGGCAAAAAAGTCTACCGGCACTATAATTTCAAAATCAAAAATACTTAAGGCAGAGCCGGGTATGATAATAGAGTTTGAAAATGAAGATATAGCCTCTTGTTTGAAACAGCTTGCAGAATGTATTAAAGCAAATAATTTTAAGGAAATAACGGCAATTTATTCAAACTCAATTAACGATAACTATGTTGTTTATGACGGCAGAATAACCTTTAAGCTTGGAGACTGTCAGGAGCTTGAAAAGAAAATATATCAGGGACTTGCCGCCTGTGAAAAGCTCGACAACTCAAGTCCTAATACGAAGGGCGAAATGAATATAACAGGTGACAAGCAAATATACTTTACAGAGAAATAACGGCATATCCGCTGTAAAGTAAAATACTTGTCAAAATTATAGACAAATGTTTATAATTGTGCAATATCAACAAATTAGTTGCTGAAAATTCTATAAAATATTGTTAAATGAAATGCGTAATATTATAAAAAAGTGTTGCAAAATGATTACAAAAGAGTTACAATATGAACTGTAGCAAATCAAAATGCGATTTTAAAGAATATTAAAACAAAGGAGAATTTAGGTATGGGACGCTATGAAATTGATACAGACGATACAAAGGTAGTACAAATTAAGGTTGTCGGTGTAGGCGGCGGCGGCGGAAACGCTGTTAACCGTATGGTTCACTGCAACATTCAGGATGTTGAGTTTATCGCTGTTAACTCAGATAAGCCTGCTTTGGCTAAGTCAACAGCTACACATAAAATACTTATCGGCGAAAAGGTAACAAAGGGTATGGGTGCCGGTGCAAAGCCTGAGCTTGGCGCAAAGGCTGCAGAGGAGAGCAAGGAAGCTCTTTCAGATGTACTTACAGGTGCAGATATGGTATTTATCACCGCAGGTATGGGCGGCGGCACTGGTACAGGCGCGGCTCCTTATGTTGCCAAAATTGCAAAGGATATGGGTATTCTTACCGTAGGCGTTGTTACAACTCCTTTTGCTTTTGAGGGTAAGCGCCGTATGGCACAGGCAAGCGCAGGTATTGACGAGCTTGCAAAGAATGTAGATTCTATTATGGTAATTCCTAACGAAAGACTTAAGGAAGTATCTACCGAAAAGATTACTCTTCTTAATGCCTTCGATGTTGCAAACGATGTTCTTCGTATGGGCGTTCAGTCAATTTCCGACCTTGTAAACGCTACCGGTCTTGTTAACTCCGACTTTGCCGATGTTACCGAGATTATGAAGGATGCAGGCTTTGCTCATATGGGCGTTGGCAAAGGTAAGGGTAAGGATAAGGCAGAGATTGCCGCTCGTGCCGCAATTTCTTCTCCGCTTCTTAACACCTCAATCGACGGTGCTCACGGTATCCTTCTTAACATTACTGCTTCAACAGACATCGGTCTTGATGAAATTGACGCTGCATCAACAATCGTAACAAATGCAGTTCATCCTGATTGTGAAATCATCTGGGGTGCAAACTTTGATGAAAACCTTGAGGATGAAATGATTATAACAGTTATCGCAACTCGCTTCGGTGAGGACGGACCTTCAGGTCAGATTAAATCAGTAACCGCTCAAAACGAGGTTGCTCCTCCTCAGCCTGTTGCCGCAGCTGCTCCAACAGCTCCTGCTTCAGCATTCACTAATACTGATGATGATACCTTTAGCGAAATTGTTAATTTCTTCAAGAAATAATTATGCTAATAAGAAATACATACACCCTCTCTTTTGAGAGGGTGTTGTTTTATGCACTTGTTTAATATTCTGTCAATTTGTATATCTGTAATTTTTGTAACCGTATTTTGTGGAAAATTATGTTAAAGCAAGTTAATGGCTTTACATTTAAACAGTTTCAACAGACTTTTCAACATTTAATATTTTTGCAATTATAAGTTTTCCACAAATTTAACATAGTTTTCAACAATTACTTAACACGACAGTTGTATGTAAAGTAAATTCGTTTTACATAAAAAATAAGCTTCGTATGCAGTTTTTGCATACGAAGCTTTTGTATATTTATTAAAAAGTGTGTATATTACCATTCGCTTTTTGTATATGAACGAATGATATTAGTAATAATATTGTCGCGCTTAAAGCCCTTTCCTTTACCGCCGTTTATCTGGTCTTGAATTTTTCCGGCTCTTATTGTAAGAAAATCCGCCTTATCAATAATCTTGTCGATAGGAGGAATATTTTCGTTAAAATCATATTCCTTTGAAATAATATCTTCAATATTGCTTGCAAGCACGCCCTTTGTTTGCTCCTTAACGGCAGTCATTGCAAGAATTATTACCTTATTATTTTCAGGCAGTGTTACGGAATCGTAGCCCTCAACATTAAGACTGTAAAGATAAAACAAAGCCTTTTGCGGCAAATTTCCCTCGGGATGATGCGTGTGGGTAAATTCATAAGCCAGCACTTCGTTAAGGCTTACCGATGCCGTTTGCTCAAGCCCTGCCATATCCCAATGACTTATCGGTTCATCTATGGGACGAATGGTAAAGGGCACCTGCTTTTTGCCTACCGTAATTTTTATCTGCTGTGCGCCAAGTGCAGATCCGGCTATAAAGTAGAGCCTTGTTGCTTTCTTGGGCATTTCTATTTTTTGTCCACGGCATACGGTTACATCGTTTTCGGCAATGAAGCTTTCGGTATTTCGCTTGTAGAAATTAAAACGAATTCCGCCGATCCACCTGCTGTTGTCTAAAAGCTCGTAGGGGAGTGAAAAGCCACTGCCCTGTAATATTACATTTCGCATATCGTCGTCGGCAGTAAAGCCAACTGCGTTGTGGGGCAGTTCAATAGGCATATATCTTTCTTTGGGAATAGGCGCTCCCTTGTCAAGCTTTATCCTAAAGGTCTTTGTTTCAAAGGGCTTTAGGCTGAAACGAATATATCCGTTAGTTACCTTAAGCTCTTTAATGTTTTCCTCTACTGCATTGTCGAGATATGCCTTTTCAATAGTTTTAAAGAAACGGAGACTTGTGTTTGTGCATCCTGTGCCGTTGCCTTCGCTTATTCTTATGATAACATCGTCCTCGCGGTCCTCGCTGTACTTTATTGCTTTTACCAAAGCGTTATTGTTGCTCAGCGAGCAGAGGGAGGCGTGGTCAGTCAGCGAACGCTTGCTTCTTTTGTCTGACTGTACTGCAAGCATAGGATGATTAAACATATCGCTTTGCATTTGGGTTCCGTTTTCAAAGCCGTTCTTATGGGAATAAATAGCAAAGGAAAAAATATTTCTTCCGAGGTCCTGTAAATCCTGACGCGTTTCCTTTGTAAATGCGCCTGCCGGAGTATGTATGCAGGAAAGCCTCAGGGTGTTGTCATTAGGCTTGTCCCATCCGTACTTACAGTCCGAAAGAACAGAAACGCCGTATTCTCCGCTTTTGTCGGTTATATCCGCCCAGCTTTGAGCAGGGACCTCGTAAAGCTTTTCGCTGTTTGTTTTTCTTTTTATTACTCCCAATCCCAAGTCGTAGGATGCTTCCTCGTTATGTGCGGCAAGAGGAAATACCGCCTTAAGCAAGGTTCTTCTTGTTTTCCAGTCAACAATATTGTCAACCTTAATAATGTCGGAATTAGCAGAAAGTGAAACTGTTTGCGTAATTGTTGAGTATTCAGCTTCTCTTACAATTCTGATTTTGCACCTTGCAGGGCCGTTTTCAACAACGGTAAATTCGGGAGTATTTGCATAACAATACGGCTCCTTATCCAAGTCCTCTTTTCTCATTTCCCAGCTGGGATATGCAAGAGAGCCGGTATCGTGCAGAAGTGCCATCTTGATAGGGGAGTCGATAATCTGCCTGCCAAGCTCCTTGTCGTAAAGATACGCAATATCGCCGTTTTTGTTGAATATCAGCTTGTAGCGGTTATTTTCAAGAGAGTGGTTTCCGGCGGAAACTCCGGTGCTTATTTCGCAGGGCTTCTCTGCTTTCTTAATTTCATATGCTCTAAAGCCAAATGGGTCAACATCTGCAAGAAATGCAATAGTAAGCTTTTTGCCGAGCTTACTGCAAAGCTGGCTGGGAACCTCGTTTCCGTCTGCGTCATATACCGCAACACATCCGCAGTTTATTCGGCTTCTTATTGTAATTTCAACAACCTCGCTTCGCTTAAACTGTGTAGCGTTGTTGACTATAACAATGCTGCTGTTGTCATCAACCCAAGAGGTGTCAAGCTCGTCAAGTATTCCCTTAACGGCGCATATGTACTCGTGCTTAAACTGCGAAAGCGAAAGATAATAGTCGCCCCAGCTTTCGTTGTAAACCTTCATGGTTGAGGTGCCTGTTATATCGTCGTGGAATTGGTGCTTAATAACTCGTTTCCATGCCTGATTAAATATTTCCTTCGGGTATCTGTAGCAGCCGACTACATTGGCGAAAACCGCCGCCTTTTCTGCCATATCTGCAAGAATTTCGTTTTGGCGGTTAAGCCGCTTGCTCATACATCTTGAGGTGTAGCAGCCTGCTCCGTGGCTCGTCATCAAAAGCTCGTTATTCCATACGGGAAGCAGTTCCTTTTCCGACTTTTTCAGCTTTTCCATATCATAAAAAACTTGGTCGGAGGATGCGGATATTACCTCAAAATCAGGCTTTTCGTCGTTTTTGTCAACACTGTCATTTACCGCCTTAACGCTTTCCTCAGTAGGCGCTCCGCCCCAATCTCCCGTGCCGTAAAGGTGGTTAGACCAAGGAAGCCCTGTCTCTTATACACATCTGACGCTGCCGCCGATCTTACGCGTGTAG
>CALYNN010000033.1 GCA_945221685.1 uncultured Clostridia bacterium
TGGTGGCAGTTGCTGTTGTGGTGTGTCTCTCCCCTTAAACCTTCAATATTATTTCATCACCGACTGCAACAATAGAGCCTGCCTTGGGCGCCATTCCGTAAATACCTTTAACGGTATTGGGCAGGAATTCTCCGTCGTTATACACCTCAACAGAGGATACTGTAAAGCCTGCTTTCTTAAGGATTTGCGTTGCCTCCTCAAGAGTTTTTCCGCCAACATCGGGAACCTTGGCAGTTTCAACACCCTTGCTTACGGTAAGAACAATTTCTGTTCCCTGCTCAACGGTTTCCCCTGCCTTAATGCTCTGCTTAAATATTATACCCTCCTCGGCTTCTACCGAAAACTCGGAGTTATAGGTAATTTTGAACTGCTGATTCCATGCACCGTGATTTTGAACATCGCTTTGAGTATAGCCTGCCGAAATAAAATCGGGTACGGTATAGCTTTCAACCTGCTGGAGCTGGGTGGTTGTATCCTCGTCTTTATTGAGAGAACCGCTTTTTACCACATAAGCACCTGCAATAACTGCGGCAATTATAAGAATTACCAAAACGGCAATTATAATTTTTGAGGTATTTTTATTCTTTTTCGGATTTTCATATTCGGGATAACCTCTGTAATATTCTTCTTCCTTTACAGGATCGTTTTCATCGGTAATTACCGGTGCAGAGGCGGCAACAACCGAAGGTGAAGCATTAAGCAGTTCCCTAAACTGCTCAATGGTTTGGGTACGCTTTTCGGGATAAACCTGAAGTCCTCCGCCTAAGGCCTTAATAATATATGTGGGTATTTTTTCGGCTATGGAATTTGGTATCATCAGCCTATCGTTAAGCTCGCGCTCCTTGGCGTTTGGAGGATTTTGACCTACAAGCGCGCGGAATATACAAGCCGAAAAAGCATAAATATCTGTTGCAGGGCAAAGCTTATGATTATTTTCATACTGTTCCAAAGCCGTATAGCCTTCGTTTTCGTTAAACTGAAGCTCACCTGACTGAACATTTGCCTCGCTTATGGAAAAGCCCTTTAATCTTATTTTTCCGTCGCGGCATAAAACAAGAGTGTCGGGGCTGATTGCACCGTGAATTATACCGTTTGAATGAAGTGCTTCAATAGTTGTCAGCACCGGCATAAACATAAGACGCGCTCTTTCCCACGGGATATTGCCCTCGGGAGTTTTAATCAAAAAATCTCTTAGGCTGATTGACTCCATATTTTCGCAAATGGCATATGCAGTTTTATTCAGCTCGAGAACATCGTAAGCAGGCACAACTGCAGAAAGATTGTGCATTTTTACAATAGTGCTCCAAAGCTTAACAAACGACGCCTTAAGGCTTTCGTAGGAGGCTCTGTAACGCTCTCTGATATGAACATCAAGATTACCCTCAAGCCTGTTTGCAATACCCTTGGGAAGAAATTCCCTAATATTAATTTTTGTGTTAAGCTGCAAATCGTAGCCGGCATAGACAGCGGCGTCACTTTCGTGCGCAATTACTGCTCCGACAACATATCTGCCCTCAATAACAGTTTTGGGACTTAGATACATCATATCCACAGCTTTATCGTTATCATAGCCGCAGTGAGCGCAAACGCTTCCTTGAGTAAGCTCCTCAAAGCAGTTCATACAAATGCCGTCAAAATCCTTCAATGTATATCACTCCATAATACATAATAATTGATTATATACATAGATTATAATACCAACAGCAAAAGTCTTTGTCAAGAAACATTAAGTAAATAATAATTGAATATGGCTTCCGTTTATTGTATAATAGAAATAAATCATCAGCAAACAACGAGAGGAAAATATTATGTCTTACGCATTTATAAAAGATTTAAAGGAAAAAAAGGATAAAAACGGCAACGGCTTTCTCGATATGGTGCTTATCGGCACGGATAAAAAGGAATACCCTGCAAAGCTTTGGAGATTTGACAACAACGGCTATTATGCAGTTGAAGATGTTGTTGAAATCGAATACACCTGCGATAGCTACAACGGCAAAACACAGCTTAACATAACAAAAATGAAAAAGACGGATAGCGTTAAATCAGAGGACTTTGCGCCCAAATCAGAGTACGACGGCAAGGCGGTGTTTGCAAGCCTGCTTAACAAGGTAAATAATTTTAAGGACAGCGACCTAAAGGCAATAGTATCTGATATTATGCTTAAAAACCGTGAGGCATTGGAGGTTTATCCGGCGGCATACAGACTGCACCACGCCATTGTCGGCGGACTTATGCTTCATACCGCTTCAATAGTTGAAATGGCAGAAAAAACCTGCTGCGTATATCCGAATATAAACAGAGAGCTTTTGCTTTCGGGTGCAATTCTTCACGATGTGGCAAAAACCTTTGAAATGGAAACCTCAAAGTCAGGACTCTGCAAGGGCTACACGGCAGGGGGCGAGCTTATAGGTCATCTTGTAAAGGGTGCAATGTATGTTGAAGAAACGGCAAACAGGCTTGGGGTAAGCTCCGAAAAGGCAATGCTTTTGGAGCATATGATACTGTCTCATCACGGAGTGCCTGAATTCGGCTCGCCTGTAAGGCCTATGTTTTTAGAGGCTCAAATTCTCTCGTCACTTGACGCCCTTGACGCAGAAATTTTTGAATTTAATCAGGCAACAGGCAAAATTGAAGCAGGAGAATTTACAGACAGGCAATGGGCGCTTGATAACAGAAAGCTCTTTAACCACGGCTTATCGTCAACAGAGCATAAAGTAAATTTAGGAGAATAACAGTGGAAAACGAAGCAAACGAATTATGGACCGAAATAGCAGTTACGGTTGACTGCAAGGATATTGACACCGCAGGAAGCATTGCAAATATGGTAGTGCCCTACGGCATATATATTGAAGATTATTCTTCTCTTGAGGAGGAGGTAATGGAAATTGCCCACATAGATTTGATTGACGAAAAGCTTCTTCAGGCAGACAGAACAAAGGGCATTATTCATATTTATGTAAATCCCCACGAAAATCCTATGGAGGCTGTTTCCTTTATTAAGGAAAGGCTCGACAGCCAAGGCATATCCCACAACATTAAAATAGCCGACTGCGCCGCACAGGATTGGGTAAATAACTGGAAGCATTATTTTCACCCTATGCCCGTTGGCAACAAGCTGCTTATCCGTCCCACCTGGGAGGATGAATACGACGCTAAGGGCAGAACGGTTCTGCACATTGAGCCGGGACTTGCCTTCGGTACGGGAAGTCATCCCACCACAAAGCTTTGCCTTGAAACCCTTGAAAATTATATTGACGGCAATTCAACCGTGCTGGATATAGGCTGCGGCAGCGGTATTCTTTCAATAGCAAGCCTGCTGCTCGGTGCAAGGAAAGCGTTCGGCGTTGATATTGACGCTCTTGCGGTAAAAACGGCTATGAATAATGCCGCCGAAAATAATCTTTACGAAAGCAGATTTACTGCGGTGCAGGGTAATTTATCCGATAAAGTCAGCGGTAAATACAGCGTTGTTGTTGCCAATATTGTTGCCGACATTATTATGGAGCTTAACAAAAGCGTGGGCGAATTTATGGAGAAAAACGGCGTTTACATCACCGGAGGAATTATTGAAGCAAGAGAGGACGAGGTGCTTTTATCCTTTGCCGAAAACGGCTTTAAGGTTGTCGAACGCTTTGAAGAAAAGGGTTGGCTTGTTTTCGTGCTGAAAAAAGCAAGCTAATATATATGAATAATAGACAAATAAAAATCCAAGGTTGCTTTGACCTTGGATTTTTTTCTATCTGTTTAGGCAAAAATCTTTAATTGTATCTGCCAAGAAGGAGCTGTGAACAATATAACCGCCGTGGGTTTTGCCCTTAAATATTATCAGCCTTGAATTTTCGATGCTTTGAGCGATAAGCCTTGTGTGCTTCTCTTTTATCAGGTCATTCTCACCTGCCGTTATCAGCACGGGGCACTTAATTCTTTTTAGCTCATCAAAGGGTATATTGGGCTCTCGAACCATCATTTTTGTTCTGTCGTCCTTTGTAATCAAGGCAGAAAGCGCCATGCCGAAAAGAGACGGCGTTTTAAGTCCCTTTACCGAAACATTTGCACCGGAGGCAATAACACTTTCAAAAATATCGGGAGCCTTTAAAGCGCATATAAGCGCAACTATTCCGCCGTCGCTAAATCCGTAAATACACGGTGATGAAAGCTTTTCCTCCTTAACAAGCCGAAGAACATCAAGCGCCATATCGTTATAGTGGTATTCCCTTACCCTCTCGCTTTTACCGTGACCTCTTGAATCAATGGCATACACGGTAAAGCTCCTTTCAAGCTCGCCTGCAAGCTCGTCGAAAATCCTGCAGCTTTCCTTATTGCCGTGAAGCAAAATCAGCGGCTTACCGCTTCCCCTTTTTTCGTAATAAATTTTAGGATTGCCTGACAGATACATAGCTATTTCTTCCCCTTAACAATTTCGGTGTAATACATTTTTGCGTCGCTGTTCCACTTTTTCATCTGCTCATCGTTTAAAGAGGAGCTTTCAAGGCGGTAATCATCCTTTAGGATTTTTATAACCGCGTCGGTAACCTTTTCTGCGCCGAAGCAATTAAGGTGGTTGCCCTCGTCCTTTGTGTCCGTATTCCAGTCAAAGCCGCTTACCAACTGAATATCTTTGTTAAAATCAACAAACTTTATACCTTTTTCATCGGCATAATCTTTAATCAAATTATGCTTGTTTATATTCCAACTGTTACCGGACGGCACCGAAAGAAGCATTAGCTGCGCACCGTTTTCACTGCAAAGACTGCAAATATTATTTAAGCTTTTCATCGTAATTTCATCAATTACTTCCTTGGGGCAACTGCCGTCCTGCATATATGTATCGCCGTGGGTAAAAGGCTTTTTTTGATTGTCGTAAATAAAGCCCTTGGCAAAATAAGAATACTTGCCCTTTCGGTTAACAAAGTCTTTAAGCTTAATTTGCTTCCAGCGGTACTTATATTTAGCCAAAGGGAAATTATAGCTGATGCCCGAAAGAATTGCGTCATCAAGATTTTTAAACTGCGTTTTAAGATTATTTAAGCCACTGTTGACATTTTCAGATAAATCGTTAACCGGCGAATCATTAATAATTTTCCCCTGCTCGTCAAAGGTGTTTGAGGTGGTAAAAATACAGTCCGTCTCAAGCACAACAAGCTTTGGCTGTTGCTTCTTAAAAAGATTGCCCAGCTTGCGATAAGCGTCGTACGCAGTCATTCTCGGCATACCTACATCACAGCTTGTAATCTTCTCTTTTTCCCATATCTGCACGGGATTTATTGCACGGTAAACATCGGAATTGCCGATGAACACCACATCTATTGTATTATTATCCTCGCCCAAATAGGCATCGGTTATATTTGCAGACATACCTGTGGCATCGTTTTTTCCCTTGGGAACAAAAACATTTGAAAGTCCCGCAAAGGTTAACGCAAACACAAGGGCAAAGCAAATAATCTTTACCGCGTCTGTTAGGTTTTTCTTTAAACTTACTTTATTCATAGCTTAAGTTAAAATTCTCCGTAAATCATTGCGGCATTCCCGAAGTCGCCGCCGTACATGCCGAATATTATTGTAGCAAATATAAGAGCCAAATACAACGCCCACCGTATAACAATGGGCTTGCTGAAAATTGCTGTTCTTATATCTGTTCCTTTTTCCTTTAAAATACCTATAACCGCCAGCAAAACAACACATAATGCCAAAAGCAGATAATCCTTGTTTGAAATATGCTCAATGGTAAAATCATCGGTAAACAGTTCAAAAAGGTTTACCGAGCTGAACATACGGCAAAAAAGGTGCGTGCTTTCCTGTACTGTTGTGCTTCGGAAAATAAGCATACCGAAATTTACGATAACAAATGTTCTTACGCCCTGCCAAAAGTGATAGAGCTTTGAGTCGGTGTTAATTTTAAGTGCCGATATAAGCCTGTCCGTTACAGGCTTAGCAAGCTCACCAAGCATCATAAGCGCATAATAATACAAGCCGTAGAAAATATATTTCCCGCCGGCACCGTGCCATATGCCGTTGCAAAGCCAAACGAAAAGCAGTGCATACGCCGCAGGTAAAAGCTTAACAAGGTGCTGACTTTTTATATGCTTAGATACAAATGTATTCACCCTTTTAAAGCCTGACGAAAGGCTTACGGGATAGAAAACATACTCCTTCAGCCACAGACCGAGGGTTATGTGCCACCGTCTCCAAAATTCGTTAATGGAACGAGATAGAAACGGTTGACGAAAATTTTCCGCTATTTTAATTCCGAAAAGCTCCGAGGCACCGCTGACAATTTCTATACAACCCGAAAAATCGGCATAAATCTGCAGGGTGTAGGCAAGCATTGCAATAATTACCGAGGTACCGCTTAGACTGTCGGCATTATCGAAAATACCTGCCGCTATAAGTCCTGCCCTGTCGGCAATAACAAGCTTTTTAAAAAGTCCCCACATCAGCAAAACCGCGCCGCTTCTTATTAGCCCAAGGTCTAAAAAATGTGGCTGCCTAAACTGCTCGTTAAGCTTATCGTATCTGTCGAATGGGCCCTCCATAATATGAGGAAAATAGCAGACAAAAAGCAGCAGACGAAAATAATTTCTTTCCGCTTCAATTTTGCCTCTGTAAACATCTACAATATAGCTGACCGCCATCAGCGTGTAGTACGAAATACCCAGCGGCAGTATTATGCTTACTGCCGGTATTACCTGACCTGCTTTAAAAATTCCGGCAGCCCAATTGATTATTGAGCCGAAAAAGTTGCAGTATTTAAGCAGTGCAAGCGTTGCAATATTCAGTACAACAACAACGCTTAAAAGAGCTTTTTTCTTTTTGTTTATCTGCGCCTTAAGCTCCTTGCGCTGAGCCTTGTCAAGACCCTCGCGTTTTTGCTTAAAGCTGTCGGCAAGCCTTTGAATACCCAAGGCACCGCCATACACGGTCAGTGCCGAGGCCGCCATAACCAAAGCAAGCTCCTTGCAGGAAATTATGTAAAACACCAGTGACGCCGCCAGCAAAACCGCCCACTGTGCCTTTTTAGGCACAAGGTAGTAGATAAGGCAGGACGCCGCCAAGAAAATTATAAAAACAAAGGATGTATAGGTCATAAATCAGTCTTCGTCCTCAAGCCTTTCAATCAGGCTCATAATTGCCTCTGCGCTGTTAAAATTTTCGGGCACCAAATCGGTAACCTTAATTTCCACATCAAATTCATCGCCGATTTCGCTGACAAGTCTAATCATTGCCATTGAGTCAAGAATACCCTTTTCAACAAGTCCCTGCTCATTTTCAAAATCAACTCCGGGTTTAATTCCCTGTAAAATCTCCAATAATTCTTTCATAATTAATTCCTCTCTTTTCATATTATAAAAACACCTAAAAAGGCTATTTATCTAATTTTTTGTAGTCTGCAAGCAATGCTTTTCTGTCTGTCTTGCCGTTGGCGTTTTGGGGCATTTGAGCAATCCTAAGCACCTTATCGGGAAGCATATACGGCGGAACCTTTGACTTTATCGCATTGTATATTTCCTCTGCGTCCTTTGCTCTGCCCTCATAAATCAAGGCAAGGCAATCCTCCTGCTTATCATAAATACAGGCGCATGATTTTACCTTTTCAACACTGTTTGCCGCCGCCTCTATTTCGCCAAGCTCAATTCTGTAGCCCATACGCTTAATTTGAAAATCCCTACGGCTTATGTAAATAAGCTCTCCCCTGTTGTTGTACTTAACAATATCACCCGTTCTGTAAACAATTTCGGGGAATTTTTTATTAAGAGGATTTTGCACAAAGGCTTCGGCAGTCTTTTTTTCGTTGCCGTAGTAGCCGTCTGCCATAAAGGTTGTGCTGACAAATAGCTCTCCCTCATCACCTGCCTCTGCAGGAGTGCCGTCATCCTTTATTACAAACACACGGCAGTTGTCGCAGGCCCTTCCTATCGGCAGGCTTTCGTGGTCTGCAAACTTTCTGTCAACAACATAAAAGGTGCATATATCGGTAGTTTCGGTGGGACCGAACAAATTCGCAAATCTTACTCCATCAAGACTTTTTATCCAGTAATTAAGCTGTTTAACAGGCATAACCTCACCTGCAAAAAGTACAGTCTTAAGATACTGCGGCTTAACAACATCAAACGCTCTCCAGTTAGATATAATCGATATTGCCGTAGGCACCCAATAAATTGTGTTTATTTCTTTTTCATTTAGAAACTCAATAAGCTTCAGCGGAAACGAAAAATATTCCTTAGGTATTATGTTATAGGTACAACCGCATTTTACTGTTGAGTAGAAATCGGTAACGGACATACTGAAATAAAGCGGAGTCTGTGAGCCGAAGGAGGTACTGCTGTCAAATTTAAATTCCTCGGTTACCCAATTTATGTAGCTGATTAATGCCCTGTGGCTTATTACCGTACCCTTAGGAGCGCCCGTTGAACCGCTTGTAAAAAGAATATATGCGGTATCGCGGTCTGTCATTTTTGCTCTTATATCAAGCAGAGCACCTTCGTTTATCTGAAAAGCCGCCGCCTCCTCAAAGGCAATAACACAGCTTTCACCGCAAACCTGACGGGCAAGCTCCATACTGTCGCTGTCGGCAATAATTAAAGGCTTCCCAAGGGTATTGATAATATTTCTAATTCTGTCCTTAGGCGAATGAACATCTGCAACAACATAGTAATCGCCTGCATAAAGAGCACCCAGCATTGCCTCAATGCAATTAACGCTTTTATCAATTAAGACAGCCACCGGCTTATTTGTTCCCTGATCTGCAAGGCAGGAAGCAATAGACCTTGCAGTTATTTGTGCCTGTAAAAAAGTTTCCTTTCTGCCGGAGTCTGTAAAAGCAACCTTTTGCGGATAGGCTTCTACCGTTTTTTCAAAATATTCCAAAATGTTTTTCATATCTTTAAAATAGCCTTTCTTTGCCTTGTGTTCAATAGATTGTATTGTATCTTTGAAAATGCTTTACCGAATCTTTACTTTTCTGCATTTTCAGTCCTTCTAAATATATAAGTACATATTCTCCATCATATTGTTTCAATATTTTTCTTTTCTGCTCTCATTATTCAATATTAGTAAATATTTTTACTAAAGTCAATAGTAAATTTATTTACTACATATAATAATAGCAAGGAGAGATTTTTATGCAGGATTTTCAATATGTTAAAATAATACGGGATTTGCGCGAGGACCACGATAAAAGTCAAAAGGAATTAGCCGAATATTTGGGCACCTCTCAAACAATGTATGCCCGTTATGAACGGGGTGCCAATGAGCTACCCATAAGGCATCTTATTAAGCTGTGCGAGTACTACAATGTTTCGGCGGATTACATTTTAGGACTTAAGTAATTTAGACAGTGCTTGTGCTCCCATCTTCACTTATTTACAATAATACTTTAATCTTACATTTAGGTGACGCAATTATTACATTTTTGTCACATTATGGAATTCTTATTAAAATAAAAAAGCATTTGTAAAATAAATACCGAAAAGCTGTTTGCTTTTCGGCAGTTGACACATCGGCTCAATTGTGATAATCTATTAGTAGGCAAGGGTGTTCTGATTTTCGGAGCACCTAATTTGTTTACAAGATAAGGAGAAGATATGAAAAAAACATTTAAAAGGCTTGGAATAACATTTGCCTGTGCGGTAATGACCTTCACCTGCATACTGTCACCTGTCGGCAGTGCATTTGCCGCAGGCTCACCGATAAAAACATCCGGCAGTGGTGTTAAAATGACCTTTGCCGCCTGGGGCGACCCGCAGGTTTCCACCGCCCTTACATCCAGGGAAAAGTATGTAAAGGCTTCGGCAGAGGATTTAAAAAGCTCTCAAAGCAAAATTGACGCACTTGTTTTGGCGGGAGACATTACAGAAAACGCCAACCAAAAGGAATACGACGCAATATACAGCGACATTGTAAATACAGGCGTATCAAATTTCATTACCGCCACCGGTAACCACGATATTCGCTTAGGTAAGTATGAAAACGCAAAAAGCAAATTTGTTACCTTTACAAACAAGTTGAATTCCGCTGCAGGAAGCTCGCTGAAAATCAGTTCAATGCACTACAGCTATTCTGTTAAGGGCTACAAATTCATAGTTTTAGGCAGTGATGAAACACAGCTTGAAGAAGCAACAATCAGCAAAACACAGCTTAATTGGCTTGATTCACAGCTTAAATCATCTGCCAACAAGGGCAAGCCGGTTTTTGTAATAATGCACCAGCCTCTTAAAAATACCCACGGACTTCCTAACACATGGGGCAGCTCCGATAAAAATGCAGGAACAGTAGGTGCCCAGTCCGACAAAATCAAGTCAATTCTAAATAAGTACAAAAATGTTGTTTTGATTACAGGTCATCTTCATACCGGCTTCGGAAAATACTCATACCAAAAAGTAGGTAACATTCATTGTGTAAACCTTCCTTCAGTGGGAGTAGATAATAGTGACGGATACTATAACGAAAACGGACTCGGTTATATGGTTGAGGTTTTGGGTAACAGAGTTGTTTTTCGCGCCAGAAATTTCAATAAGGGCGAATATGTTTCGGATTATGATATTACAATATATCTTGACAGAGTTAAGTCCTCCTCTCTTTCTGCCACATCTTATACATATAACGGCAAGGCAAAAACTCCTTCGGTCGCTCTCTATGATTACAGCGGCAACAAAATCAGCCCGTCAAACTACACCGTTACATATCCAAGCGGCAGAAAAAATGTAGGAAGCTATAAAATTAAAATCACCTTTAAGAATGCATATAAGGGTAATCCGACTCTTTATAAAACCTTTACCATAAAGCCTAAGGGAACAACCGTTTCATCTATTAAGGCAGGAAGTAAAAAATTCACTGTAAAATGGAAAAAGCAGGCTACGCAAACCACAGGCTACCAAATTCAGTACAGTACCTCAAGCAAATTCACCGGTGCCAAAGCAGTAACAATTTCCAAAAACGGCACAACATCAAAAACAGTATCAAAGCTTAAGGGCGGCAAAAAATACTATGTTCGCATTCGCACCTACAAAACCGTTAAGGTAAACGGTAAGTCAACTAAAATTTATTCGGCTTGGTCAAAATCAAAAGCCGTTACAGTAAAAAAATAATCAGTAAAAGTCAGGGTACGCAGCAAAAAAATGTACCTTGACTTTTTTATTATTAAGTTGGTTACCTCTCGCTCCGTTTTCATAACTGCATCAGCATAATTACCATTACAAAAATTTTTTTCAAAAAAAGCAAATTAGGTATTGATTATTGAAAATTTTATGATATAATATCTGTGTTGATAACACAGAGGTATAGTGTAACGGTAACACTCCGGACTCTGACTCCGTCATTTAAGGTTCGAATCCTTATACCTCTGCCAGATTGAGCAGAAACCGCTGAAATTCAGTTGTTTCTGCCGTTTTAATGTTCTAAAATTACCGTAAATTGCCTAAAATTGCCTAATTTTTCGGCTTGTAAAAATATGATAAAATTTTTAGTGAGACATTTGAGTGTCACTAAAATTTGAGTTTTAATCCATAGATTTTGAAAATCGAAACGTAAATTTAAGTAAATTTACGGAAATAATCACAGAGACATTTGAGAGACAATCCTCTAATGTTCAAGTCAATTTAATACATAGCGGTGTAGTGTAAGGGTAGCACACCAGACTCTGACTCTGTTTGTAAGGGTTCGAATCCTTTCACCGCTGCCATAAAAAAAGAG
>CALYNN010000034.1 GCA_945221685.1 uncultured Clostridia bacterium
GGCAAGCGGTGCCCCATTCGCATATTGAAAATACAATAGGCTTTTCCTCTGCTTCGGTGATTTCCGCCCATTGCCTTGTTGCATTTTTAAGAGCCTCGCCCATACGCTTGTACTGAATATATGAGGAGTCGGCAAGAGTTGCAACGGGATTGCAAAGCATAATTGTATTAGCTCCGTCCTTAAGCTCAACGGTAACCTGCGTTCTGCCGTTATCGCTGAAGCCCTTGCCGTGGGGAATAAATACCTCGTAAACCCTGCCGTTTACCGTTACCTGAACATAGCTGTCCTTTCTTCTCATACATTTATCGTGAACAAGAGTAACAACATATTTACCTGCCGTCATACCCTCAACAGTAAAGGTGGCGGAGCCGGCACCGTGGTTAATAAAGCCGATAGCCTTGCCGCTGGGCAGAGAGCTCATCTTAACAACCCTTGCCATTCCGGTAAATTCAGCATCCTCGGGCGCAAGCACCTTATAGTCGGCAGAGCCTATTTTGTTCAGCTCAACGCACTCAATAGCAGGGCAGTCGCCGCTGATAGCTTCACTGTGGCAAAAATCGTATTTGAAAAATTCGCATCCCCAGGAGGCAAGAGTTTTTGCGTCAAGCACCTCATTGCCCAAGGAAGCAGGCATATCCTCGCAGGTAAGAGTTCCGTTTGAGGAATAAAGACCAACCTTAAGTCCCAAGGCATTAATATCCTTAATAAGCTGAGGGATACCGCGGCTAAAGGTTCTTAAGTCGCCCTGAAGCTTTCCGTCGCTGTCGCGCTGAGAGCTTTGCCAGCAGTCGTCAAGGTTAACATATTTATAGCCTGCGTCGGCAAGTCCGCTGTTTTTCATGGCCCTTGCAGTTTCCATAATCATATCCTGGTCGATATGATTTCTAAAGGTGTTCCAGCTTGACCAGCCCATAGGCGGAGTAAGAGCAACGCCGTTGCCGTAATCCTCCTCGTCGCTTATATCAATAGTAATTTTTCTCGGCATAGCAATTTTTTTAAGGGCGCAAAGGGGGCATTTGCCGTTTGCTTTCATTGCCATAAACCAAGAGCAGAACAAAACTAAAAGTATTGCAAGTATTGCAAGCACAACAATTAAAAAAATCATTTTAATCCTATCTCCTCGAAAAATGCCAGCTTTTCATCAACAAGCTCGGCTGTTTTTTTATCATCAATATTTTTAACGGTATTAAGCATATGCTTTCTGTTATTTTTAAGCGAATAGAAAAATCTGTAAATCCACGCCGCAGGCAGCAGCCACCTACGCCCCTGCAGAAATTTAATATACGGCGCTTTAACGAGAGTTTCGTAGGGAGGAAAAGCAAGCCGAAGCTTTAACCTTAAGGGCGAACGTCCCTTGCCCCTTTCGTCAAACGCCTCGCACTGCACAAGCCTTGAAACCGCGGCTTCACCGTCTGTTTTAAGTGAACCGAAAACGCCGTCCTCAACCAAATACCGCTGAAGCCTTTGGGTATCCTCGGTGTATTTTTTGCCTATACCGAACCACTCAAAGCAAACGGAAAGTATTGCTCGTGCAAATGTAACAAGACCGACACCCTCCAAAATTTCAAACACTCTGTTAAAATCAATTTGCCTTTCTCTTTGCATTACCGCCAAATCTAAAACAAATCTTATTCCTGCCCCTGTGTATTTCAGGTGGTTAGCGGTGTGGGCAATAAGGTAGGCAAAATGAAAGCTGTCGTCAAGCTGTCCCTTGCCCTGCAAAAAATCCGCGTTTTCGAAGGCGTCGTCAAACACTCCGCAGGGTTGACTGAAAAGCCTTGTGTGCACCTCTAAAAGCACACCGTTTTTAACATATTCCTTAACGGCTCCGTCATAGGAATAAAGCTCAAAGCCCATTGAGGTTAATATTTCATCGGATTTTTTCCTGTCATTTTCGCTGATAAGTATATCTATATCGCCCATTGAGCGACTTTCCGCCACGGGATAAAGACCGCGAAGCACCGCACCCTTAAAGGTAATAAAGGGTATTCCCCCGCTGCCGAGACCTTCCTCTATTTCGCCCAATGCCGCCGATTGCATTTCGTATCTGTAAACCAAATCAAGAAAGCTGTCGGTAAAAAGGCGGCGGATATTTTGCGGAATATCAAGCTCCTTGCCTGCATTAAAAACACAGTGGCAAATTCCCGTCAGGTTGTGGTGCCTTGCAAGGCTGTAAAATTTTTTCCAATCAATACCGTCGGGCAAAAGCAAATTATTTTGGCAAAAATAGCTTTGGCAGACGGCAACTAAAAGCTTTTCTTCCCTGTTCATCCGAATACCACAGTGCCGAATATAAGGCTTAAAACGGTAATAATAAGTCCGGCAATAAATACGCCCAGCGAGATTATGCCGAAGCTTTTCTTTTTATCAAGATGAAGCAGTGAGGCAAGCAATGCGCCGGTCCAGCCGCCTGTGCCGGGCAGGGGTATTGCAACAAAAAGCAGCAATCCCCATATTCCGTATTTATCTATTTTATCTTTTTTCTTAAGTGTTTTTTCTTCAAGCCAAATTACTATGCTTCGCAGACCGGGGATTTTTTTAAATATTTCAAAAATCCAGTTAATCAGCAAAAGAATAAAGGGTATAGGTAATATGTTGCCTAAAAAGCTGATTACAAAGCCTGCAAAGGGATTCATTTCAAGCAAAACTATTGCCGTAAACATTCCCAATCGGCACTCTAAAATAGGACAAAGTGAAATTATAAAAACAACCAACCAATCAGGTATTCCGTGGCTTGTAAGCAGCTCCTGAAAATTTCTGCATAGCTCCTGCATAAAAACGCTCCTTAATTATTGTTTGTTAATCGGTATTATTTTCCGCGTCGTTTGTACTGCCCTTGGCGGCGATTTTCCTGCCGACCTTTTCTGACGCCTCGGCTTCAAGCGCCTTTTTCTTTAAAAATTCCTCGCGACGCTTTTGCCTTTTTTTTCTTGTAATTATATCACCCTTTGACAGAGTAAGAATTCCCTTTGCATATAAATATTCCTGTGCCTTTGCAAGTATTCTTCTGTCGTTTTTAAAGGCAAGCGCCTTCATAGCGTCGTGGTAGGTAAGCCAAGCGAATTCCTTAATTTCGGTGTATTGGGGAGTAACTCGGTCGGTATCTGCGGCTCCCACGAAAATAGAAACCTTTTTTTGGCAGTTTTCGTGAACAATGTATCTTGATACACCCTCGAAGCCGATATGAATTTTAACCCTTATGCCCGTTTCCTCAAACACCTCGCGCCTTGCGGCGTCAGCTCTTGTTTCACCCTTTTCAAGATGTCCCTTTGGAAAGCCCCAGTTATTTGAGCCTCTGTTTTTTATCAGCAAATATTTCGGCACTCCGCGAAACAGGTAATATGCACAGGCACCTGCGCTTTGCTCGTAATAGCAAATCAGCTCGTAATCCTTGAAATTGTTTTCCAAATCAAGCGCCTCAATAATGTCAAGATTAATGACATGCTCTCCCTTAGGAGCCAAAATCCAATAATGAGGTCGTTTTTCCGTCCTTTTCTTTGAACGAAGCAAGCCGACTATTTTTCCGCTGAAGTAGCTGACAGCGTGTTCAACGCCGAGAATAAACGCATATTCGTCCTGTGGTGTGTCGCATATTTTGCCGTAATTAACCGGATATGAGTATCCGTTATCGCCTGTAAATCCCATAGGTCTTACAACCCTTGCTTTGACGCAGGTTCCAAGCATTATATCACCACCGTATAGATATTATTAATTTATTATATAAAATTTAGTCAAATAATACAAGTATTAATTACAACCATTTGAAAAAGAAATAAGAATTTTTTCATAAACAAAATAAAAGACGCCAAGGGATACGAAAAATACCTCCTCGGCGTTTTGTTAAATTATGTCCGCAAGGGTTTTTGAGTCAAGAAAATCAGAGATAATAGAGTCCAGCTCCTGCCAGAGAATATGTACCCTGCACTGCTCTAAATTGTCGCACTTATAGCCGTTTTCAACGCAGGCAACAGGAGCAAGGCTTCCCTCCGCTACGGAAAGAATTGAAAGAATTGTATATTCCTCCGGCTTGCGCTTAAGCATATATCCGCCGTTTTTTCCGCGTACGCTCTCCACAAGACCGCCCTTGTTCAGCGCGGCAATAATTATTTCAAGATACTTAAGACCTATTTGCTCGTGCTCGGCAATATCCTTAAGCGAAACGGCACCCTGCTGACCGTGGGTGGCAAGGTAGCTCATAATCATAAGAGCATACCTGCCTTTTGTTGAAATCATCATTGGCCGTCACCTCCGAAAAACTCCTTGGCAATGCGTACGCTTTCCATTGCGTCCTTAGCATAGAAATCGGCATTAATCATTTTTGCATATGATTTTGTAAGAACTGCTCCGCCAACAAGCACCCTTGCATTTGTATTTGCGTGAATAAGGCTAATGGTTTTTTCCATATTTGGTACGGTGGTGGTCATCAGCGCAGAAAGGGCAACGAGGCTTGCGTTTTCCTTAACTGCCTCCTCAAGCACCTTTTCGCACTTAACATCCTTGCCTAAATCTATAACATCGAAGCCGTAATTTGAAAGGAGCACCTTAACGATATTTTTACCTATATCGTGAATATCGCCCTCAACGGTTGCGATAATTATTTTGTTGCCGCTTTTTTTCTGCTCACCTGAAAGGGTAAGCCTTTGGCGGATAACATCAAACGCCGCCTTGGCGGAATCTGCGCTCATAAGAAGCTGGGGAAGAAAGATTTTATTCCTTTCAAAGCCGTCGCCCACCGCGTCAAGAGCAGGAATAATATATTCGTTAATAACCTCCATTGCAGGAGTATCCTTTAAAAGCTCGGCGGCGCACTCTGCCGCGTCCTCCTTAACGCCCTTGATTATTGCGGTTTTCAAATCAAGCACATTTGATTTTACCGCAGGGGCAGGGGCAGACTCCGTAACCGAGGCAATATATTCGGCGCAGTTTTCATCAAGACCTGCAAGGGCGTTAAACGAATAATAGGCATTCATCATCGGCTGTGAAAGAGGATTGATAATTCCTGCCGACAGTCCGTTTTCAAGTGCAAGCGTAAAGAATGCCGTATTTACCGCCTCTCTTTTAGGAAGTCCGAAGCTTATATTTGATACACCCAAAACGGTATTTACACCCATCTCGCTTCTGATATACTTAACCGCCTTAAGAGTTTCCACAGCGTTATCCTTATTTGTGGAAACCGTCATAGTTAAGGCGTCAATAATCAAATCCTTTTTATCTATTCCGTAATCTGCGGCGGCTTTAACAAGCTTTTTTGCAATATCAATTCTGCCCTGCGCCGTTTCGGGAATTCCGCTCTCGGCAAGGCAAAGGCAAACAACAACGCCGCCGTATTTTTTTACAAGGGGAAAAACCTGCTCCATAGACGAGCGTTTTCCGTTTACGGAGTTTACCATAGGCTTACCGTTATAAAGCCGCATTGCTTTTTCCAGTGCCTGCGTATCAGAGGAGTCAAGCTGAAGCGGCAGAGAAAGCACGCTTTGCAGATTATAAACCGTTTCGCTTAAAACCTTTACCTCATCAATTTCGGGCAGACCGACATTAACATCAAGAATGTGGGCGCCCTTTTCCTGCTGGGCAAGTCCCTCCTTAACGGCATAGTCGGCGTCGCCGCTTCTAAGTGCCTCCTTAAAAAGCTTTTTGCCCGTTGGATTAATCCTTTCGCCGATAATAACAGGCTTTTTGCCTATTTCAACGGCGGTTGAATAGGAGGTAACAACGGTAGCGTTTTTCCTTTCGGGCACGCTGTCGGGTATATCCTTACAAGCGTTTATCAAAGCCTTAATATGCTCGGGAGTTGTGCCGCAGCAGCCGCCTAAAACGGATACTCCCAGCATAGCAATCTGCCGCATATCCTCGGCAAATTCATCGGGCGAAACATTGTAAACCGTTTTGCCGTTTACCGATTCCGGCAAGCCCGCGTTGGGCATAACGATAATGGGCAGAGAGGTGTGTTGCCTTAGCTCCTTTACAAGAGGTATCATCTGCTTAGGTCCCAGACCGCAGTTAAAGCCGATGCAATCAACGCCCAAGCCCTCAAGCATTGCGCAGGCGGTTTGAACATCTGCACCCGTTAACATTCTGCCCTTTTCGTCAAAAATCATAGAGGCAATAACAGGCAGTGAGCAATTTTCCTTTGCGGCAAGCACCGCCGCCTTAAGCTCATAGGTGTCGCTCATGGTTTCGATAATAACAACATCACTGCCATCTTTACCGGCTCTGACAACCTGTGCAAAAAGCTCAACGGCTTTTTCGAAATCCAAGTCGCCCATAGGCTTAAGAAGCTTGCCTGTGGGACCTAAATCAAGAGCCACCGCCCTGCCTGCCTTTTTTGCAAGGCTCACCGCCGCCCTAACAATTTCTTCAACATTATCGTACTTAAGGGCGTTGGCGCCGAAGGTGTTTGCCGTAATAACCTCTGCTCCTGCCTCGGCATACGCCTTGTGCACGGCAAAAACCCTTTCCGGCTGGGTAATATTCAGTTGCTCGGGAAGCTCCCCTGCCGACAGGTTTCGCATGCTGCCCATTCCGCCATCAAAATATCTACTAATTTTCAACACCTATAAATGCAGTTACGGACTTTGTAGGCACCATTTGGCAGGTGTCCGTAAGAGTAAGTCCTATTCTTTTCGTAAGCTCCAAAAGCTCAAAAAGCTTTTTGTTTTCAGTAATATCCAAGTCAAAATAACCGGGTGAGTACCGCTGACGGAGAGTTAAGCCCTCTGCCCTCAGCCTGTCCTCAAGGCTGTCGCATACCTCCTCAATCTTAGAGGCAAGGCAAGCCTGCAAAACTGCGCACCGGGTAATATCCGTCGAGGCATAGGTTCTCAACAGCCTGTCGCACTCGGTGCCCAAGGTTGCACCGAAAAGGCAAACGCGTCGGCATCCCATAAGATTTTGGGCAAGCCGCTGACTTTTAAATTCATAGCTGCCGATAATCAGTCTGTCCTGCGTTACGGTGCAATCAAAAATCCTGTGCAGAGTTTTTGGAGCAACGCAGTCGTTGACCTGCCGACAGCAATCGTCTATCAAGGCAAGCAGCCTTTCGTCGTCGGTTTTAGACGAGGTTCGCAGATAGCGTAAAATTTCAGCCCTGTTCATTAATTATTTCCGACAGTCCTTCCATTATTTTATGGGCAACATCGGGCTTGTTCATAGTATAAATATGAATATTGTTAACGCCGTTTGCCATTAAATCTATAATCTGCTCGGTGGCGTAAATTATTCCCGCCTGCTTCATAGCGTCGGGGTTTTCGCCGAAGCGCTCCATAATTCTTTCAAACTTTTTCGGCACGGAGCAGTTGGAAAGCTCAACGCTTCGCTTAATCTGCTTGGCGTTTGTAATAGGCATTATGCCTGCAATAATGGGAACATTTATTTCCTTAATGGCGCACATTTCCCTAAAATTGAAAAAAGCCTCGTTATCAAAAAACATTTGAGTTGTAAGAAAATCAAGTCCGCAGTCGACCTTGTACTTAAGCATTGCCATATCCTCTACCCTGTTTTTTGATTCGGGGTGAGTTTCGGGATAGCATGCTCCGCCTATGCAGAATTTACCCCTTGACTTAATATCGTCAATAAGCTGGCAGGCGTGAAAATAATCCTGCCTTTCGCTCATTACAAAATCCTTTGGAATATCGCCCCTAAGGGCAAGAATGTTTTCAACATTATTCGCTTCAAGCTCGTCCAAAACACTGTCAATTTTTTCCTTTGAGGAGGTAAGGCAGGTCAGGTGAGAAAGGGCGGTAATTCCACCCTGCATTACACTGCGGGCAATTTCGGTGGTAAAGCCGCTTGCAGTGCCTGCGGCGCCGTAGGTAACGCTCATCCACGCCGGCTTATCCTTAACCATTTCGGCTATTACCGCCTTTGTGTCATCTATCTTTGCCCATTCCTTAGGCGGAAAAACCTCAAAGGAAACGGTTACCCTTTTTTCTTCTAATATTTTATTTATTTTCATTTTATTATACTCCGCTTTATCTCTGATTTTATACATAGCATTATACTACTGTTTTAGTAGGAATTCAAGTTATATTTAGTATTTGGCTGTTATTGCCTGCATCTCCTCCGTTGCACAGGCAGTCGTTCCCTGCCGCAATGGTTGCAAGAGCGTCGCCAAGCTGGGTAAACGCCGCAGAAAGCAGAGCAAGCTCCTGCTGACTTTTGCCCTCGGCAAGAGCGCAGGCAAGTGTCGAAACCGTTAAATTAAGTCCGCAGCCGTTCATTTTTCTCCTCCTTTTTTATAAATTATAAATTAGGTTTTAATATGAAAAAGTGAGAATAAGTGAGTATTTGCGAGTAAACATATATTTTAATAAAATTAATGCCAAAAAATTGTTGACTATTCAATTCCTCTATGTTATTATATTCACACATTTTGAAAACGACTGCACGGAGTATTAACTAAAACCGAAGCAGTTAAATTGTTTAAACTGAAACGGAGGAAATGATTATGTCAACATTTATGCCAAAGGCTGACGAAATCGACCGCAAGTGGTATGTAATCGACGCTGCCGGCAAGCCAATGGGCCGCGTAGCTGCCGAGGCCGCTATGCTCCTTAGAGGTAAGCATAAGCCAATCTTTACACCAAGCGTTGACTGCGGTGATTTTGTTATTATCATCAACACCGATAAGGTAGTTCTTACAGGCGACAAGCTCAACAAGAAGCTTTATCAGCACCACAGCGGTTACATCGGTAACCTTAAGGAAGTTAAGTACGGCACTCTTATGAAGGAAAAGAGCGACTTCGCTATGAAGCTTGCTGTTAAGGGTATGCTTTCCGACACTACTCAGGGCAGAAAGCAGCTTACAAGATGCCACATTTATAAGGACGCACAGCACTAGCACGAGGCTCAGAAGCCTGAAGCTTGGGAAATGTAAGGGAGGTATCTGAATATGTACGAATCTAATCCTTATTTCTACGGAACAGGCAGAAGAAAGGAATCTGTAGCTCGTGTAAGAGTTTATGCAGGTACCGGTAAAATTACAATTAACGACAGAGATATTGACGATTACTTCGGTCTTGAAACACTCAAGCTTATCGTTCGTCAGCCTCTTGCACTTACAGAAACAACCGAGAAGTTCGACATTGTTTGCCGTGTAAGCGGCGGCGGTGTAACAGGTCAGGCAGGCGCAATCCGCCACGGTATTGCAAGAGCTCTTCTTCAGTATGACGAGGCTCTCCGCCCGGCTCTCAAGAAGGCAGGCTTCCTCACTCGTGACCCTCGTATGAAGGAAAGAAAGAAGCCCGGTCTCAAGAAAGCTCGCCGTGCACCTCAGTTCAGCAAGAGATAATTTCTCATATATCAAGCAACGCTTCTGTTATCAGAGGCGTTGTTTTTTTGCGCGGCGAGCGTATATACATTGCCAGCGGTTTGCAAGGCAGAGCGAGCAGTAATATAATTTACGGCTTGTTGCGAAGCAACCAAGCTGCCGCGCACCACAGTTCTCAAAGAGATAATTTCTCATATATCAAGCAACGCTTCTGTTATCAGAGGCGTTGTTTTTTTGCGCGGCGAGCGTATATACATTGCCAGCGGTTTGCAAGGCAGAGCGAGCAGTAATATAATTTACGGCTTGTTGCGAAGCAACCAAGCTGCCGCGCACCACAGTTCTCAAAGAGATAATTTCTCATATATCAAGCAACGCTTCTGTTATCAGAGGCGTTGTTTTTTTGTGCGGCGAGCGTATATACATTGCCAGCGGTTTGCAAGGCAGAGCGAGCAGTATATATAATGACAAACACGACGGAAGGGATAAATACCCTGCCGCCGTGTTGCTTTCTTCACTCATATCATTCTGCTTATCTTCGCCGCGGAAAATTACAGCCACTCTTTAATCATTTGGGGATTTTTAAAAATCTCGTCAAGCTTATCAATAAAGGGTGTAACATCGCCCATATCCAATGCCCTGTGGTCAAAGGCTATTGTCAGCGGAAGCTTTTTGCCTGCGTACAGATTTCCGTTATCGTCTGCAAAGGCGGCATTTTGCAAGGAGCCGATGCCGATGGCGCAAACCTGGGGAGGAATAATTTCCAGCAGGGTGCAGACACCGCTCCAATTTCTGCAAACGGAGCCGAGATTTGAAACGGTTATTGTTCCCTGTTCAATATCGTGCTTTGTAAGTCTGTCTGTCTCGGGGATTGAATAGTATTCCTTTTTCGCCTTGCCCGACAGAGTTTTAACCTTATGCTTTCCTGTTTTTGAGCCGATAAGTCTGCAAATTGTTTGCTTGATTTTTCCCTGCTTAAGACCTGTCAGCGTGTTGTCGAGAGAAACCTCAAACATTACCTCGTTCATATCGGAATTATTTGCGCGGCGCGCACAGTCGGCGATTTTGTCGCGCATTTGGCTCATACTTTTTTTGTGCATATCGTGAAGATTAACGGTCATCATTTCACCCGTTTTAAGCACCATAGGCATAGAGATATTTATTTCCTCAATAGTTTTAACATTACCTCTTACAAGGGAACGGTTAAATTCAATATGAGCGTTAAGGGCGGGGCAAGCCTTAAGTCCCTCAACAATTATACGAAGCATTGCGGTGTTAAGACTGATTTTTGTTTCGGGTGATGCGTCGGCGTTGATTTCCTTAAGCACCTGATAAAGTCCCGTAGCGTCCGGCTCAAAGGTTACTGCCGTATGGGGAATTGTTTCCCAGCTTTCCGCAGTCATATTTGATACAATCTTTCTTGCAATGCCGAAGTGCTCGTTTTTTACTGTTGTTAAATTCTGTTTCATAATTGTTCTCCTAAGCTAAAAATATTTTTTCGCAGGCGTTTGTCTGCGCTGTCATTTCCTTTGACACCCAAATTGTACCAAAGGCGGCGGTTGCCCTCTACAAACTATGCTTTACAACAGGCAAAATATTTCGCAACCGACGGTTGCAACCCCCGAAAATACGCTGTTTTCAGAAGTTTTATTTTTTTTCGGTTGATAATAAAAAGAAAAAGTGATACTATACATATATATAAAACAACCGCAAGGGAGAGCTTTATGGAATGGGAATTTAATTTGCCCGTTAAGCTGATTTTCGGCAACGGCAAAAGAAAAGAACTGAAAAAATATATTGAAGAAATCGGCGGCACAAGAGGCGTTCTTGTTTGCTCGCGAAGCTTTGCAAAAAACGGACTTGCCGATGAATTTGTTGAGTTAAGCGGCGGTCTGCTTAAGGCGGTATTCAGCGATGTGCGCCCCAACCCAACAACAGATAATGTTGACGACTGCGTAAAATTAATGCGTGAGCAAAAGGCAGATTTTGCAGTTGCGCTGGGCGGCGGCTCACCTATGGATTGCTGCAAGGCGGCGTGCGCCATTGTCAAGGGCGGCGACTCTATTCGCGCCTACCATTCAGGTGGCAAGGCTGTTAACGGGGCAGAGGCTATTCCTATGATAGCCTTTACCACTACCTCAGGCACCGCCAGCGAGGTAACGAATATTTCCGTTTTGACCGACACGGCCCTTAACCTAAAAAATCCTATGAACGACCCTGCAATGTATCCTAAAATTGCAGTTGCCGACCCTGAGCTGACCTTAAGCGTTCCCCCTCAGGTTACTGCTTCAACAGGTCTTGATGTGCTTGCCCACGCGATAGAAAGCTATTGTGCGACTATCCCCAAGCCTATCTCCACTGCTTGCTCGGTTTACAGCGCACGGCTTGTTTTTGAATG
>CALYNN010000035.1 GCA_945221685.1 uncultured Clostridia bacterium
GAGATCATGCCTAGTCTCGTGGGCTCGGAGATGTGTATAAGAGACAGCCTCTACTATGTAAAGCTCACATTTTGAGGGATCCTTGCTTGTGCAGTCAGCAAGCTTGCCCGGCAGAGAATTGCTTTCAAGGGGTGATTTTCTTCTTGCGTTTTCTCTTGCCTTTCTTGCCGCCTCTCTTGCTCTTGACGCGTCGAGTGATTTGTTAAGCAATGTTTTTGCTACTGACGGATTTTCCTCAAAATAGGTCATCAGCTTATCGTAAAGCATTGTAGATACAAGACCTGTTATATCCGTATTTCCGAGCTTGCCCTTTGTCTGTCCCTCAAACTGCGCCTCAGTAAGCTTAACGGAAATAACTGCGGTAATGCCCTCGCGCACATCCTCGCCTGAGAATTTCTTGTCGCTGTCTTTAAGAATACCGAACTTTTTGCCGTAGTCGTTAAAAACTCTTGTAAGGGCGGTTTTAAAGCCTGTTTCGTGGGTACCGCCGTCAATGGTGTTAATGTTGTTTGCAAAGGATAAAATGTTTTCGGTGTAAGCGTCGGTGTAGCAAATTGCGACCTCGGCGCTTCTGTCACCCTTTGTTGTTGAAAGGTGAATAACCTCGTCCTGAATAGGATTAAGTCCTCTGCTTGTGTTGATATATTCAACAAATGAGCGAATACCGCCCTCGTAGCAGTATTCCTCGCCGTGAGCCTCGTCGTCATACTCGTCGGCGGAATCCCTGTCAAATTTTTCTCTTTTATCTGTAAGAGTAATTGAAAGTCCTGCATTCAGGAATGCCTGCTCGCGAAGCCTGCGTTCAAGAATTGTAAAGCTGTATTTTGTCGTTTCCTGAAAGATTTCGTCGTCAGCCTTAAACTTAATAAAGGTACCGTGACCCTCGGCGTCGCCTATAATGTGCAAATCGTTAACAGGCACGCCTCTTTCAAATTTTTGACTGTAAATATGTCCGTTTTGGGTAACCTCAACCTCAAGCCACTCCGAAAGTGCGTTAACAACAGACGAACCAACGCCGTGAAGACCGCCGGAAACCTTGTAGCCGGAGCCGCCGAATTTACCGCCTGCATGAAGCACGGTAAGAACTACCGTAACGGCAGGCAGTCCTGTTTTTTCGTTAATGCCGGTGGGAATTCCTCGTCCGTTATCTCTTACGGTAATAATATTGTCGGGAAGAATTTCAACCTCAATATGAGTACAAACTCCTGCCAACGCCTCGTCGATTGAGTTATCTACAATTTCGTAAACAAGGTGGTGAAGTCCTCTCGGTCCCGTTGAACCGATATACATACCCGGTCTTTTTCTAACGGCTTCAAGTCCCTCAAGCACCTGAATGTCCTTTGCAGAATATTCCTCGGTAACGACCGTGTCCATATCTGCTTCTTCCAATGCGTCTTTAATTTCTTCACTCATAATAAAAATCTCCTTATTTGCTTCTTTTCAGCAGGGTTGCCGTGTTGAAAGGGCAAACATAAATTTTATCGTTGCACACTACAAAGCTTTTCGGAAGCTCGTAGTTAACATATATAAGCCTTTTGTTTTTTTCTGCATTTGACAGGTAATCCCTCGTTGCCTTGTTAACCGTTGAGGTATCCATATCAAAAATTCCCGTAATTTCTTCTGTTTTAATTACCGTGTCGCCGCCTAAATAAAGATACACTACAAAAGCCCTCCGTTTTCTATGTGAAAGGTTTTTCCCTTTTTTAAGCGCAAAACGGTGTTTGCATCGCAGCAGGTAATGAAAACCTGCCAGTCCTTTATATGATTAAGAATATAATCCTGCCTTGATAAATCAAGCTCGCTCATAACATCGTCAAGCAATGCCAATGGCTCGTCCTCCGTTAATTCTTTAAGCAGGCTTGCCTCTGCAAGCTTAAGGGCAAGAACGCAGGAGCGCTGCTGTCCCTGTGAGCCGAAGCTTCTGGCGCTTTTTGAATTTATCAGTATTTCCATATCGTCCCTATGAGGACCTACCGTTGTTATTTTGTTAAATATGTCGTTTGAGCGGCTTTTATCAAAAACCTTAATCAGCTCTTTTTCAATTTCGTCAACATTTTTTTCGTTGTATTCAAAGGAGCCCTTCATTTGCAAATCAAGCTGCTCTCTGCCCTTTGAAAGTCCGTCAAAAATATCCTTTGCATAAGGAAGCAGGGCTTCAATATATTTTTGCCGCTGATATATTATTTTTGCTCCTGCGGCGGCAAGATTTCTGTCCCAAATATAAATCATATCCGAAAGTGACGGATTTTTTGAAATATCCTTAAGCAGCATATTTCTTTGGGTAAGGCATCTTGAGTATTCCTTTAAAAGCCTTCTGTATCCCGATTTCAGCTGACAAAGTGCGTTGTCAATAAAGCGTCTGCGTTCGGCAGGTCCGTCCTTTACCATAGAAAGATGAACCGGTGAAAATATAACTGCCTTTAGCTCGTCACCCAGTGCGGAGGCAGATCTTTTGCTTATTCCGTTAAGTGTTGCCGTTCGCTTTTGCTCTATTTTTATTTCTGCATTTTGAGGGCGGTTTTTATTTTCAAACTCTATTTTCAGCCTTGCAAGCTCACTGCCGAATCTTATCAGCTCCTTATCCTTAACTCCTCGAAAGCTTCTGCTTCCCGTAAAAAGATATATTGCCTCTATAAGATTTGTTTTGCCCTGTGCATTTTCGCCGTAAATAATATTTACATTGTCAAAATCAAGCCTAAGCTTTTCGATATTACGAAAATTTTCTATTTCTATTGAATTAACTTTCATTTTTCTTAATGTGGTAATCAACGCTGAAGATTGACACGGTGTTGCCCTGACGGAGCTTTTTACCCCTTGCGGTGCAAACCTCGCCGTCAACCTTAACTATTCCGTCCTGCACAAAGGATTTTGCCTCACCGCCGGTCATTGCAATACCCTTAAATTTTAAAAACGAATCAAGGCGTATAAAATCGGTGGATATTGCAACATCCTCGCTTTTTCTTTCTGCCTTTTTAACCTTAATTTTCATTTTTAAGCCTCATCGGTAATACCAAAAATAAAAATGATTCGTCGTTAACAGGCATAATCTTTGCCGGTGAAATTGCGCTGTTTAATTCTATTCTTATTTGGTCGGTATCTGCGGCGTGAAGTGCGTCGAGTATAAATTTTGAATTAAAGCCTATTTCTACTCTGTCGCCGCTTATATTTGCGTGGGTATAGTTTACACTTCTTCCAAGGCTTGATACTGTTGAAATTCTTATTTCATCGCCGTCAAATAAGCAGCGTATCGGATTTTTCTTATCATTTTCAATTACAGGCAGAGTTTGCTCAATGCAATTAATTGCGTCGTCTGTATTAATTAAGACAGTTGTTGAAGCCGTTTTTGGAATTGAGGCCTTGTAGTCAAGAAATTCACCCTCTAAAAGACGGCTTATAATGCTGTAATTTCCTACCTCAAAAACAATATGTCTTTTGCCAACGCTTATCGAAACATTTTCATCACTATCGGGAGAAATAAGCTTAACAAGCTCTCTTATTGTTTTTTTAGGAACAATAAAGCTGATGTCCTCACCATCGTACTGAACGGTTTCTGTTCTTACTGCAAGCCTAAATCCGTCAACACCTATAAGTCTTAACTGATTTAATGTAAGCTCAAACTTAAGTCCTGTATGAACAGGCTTCGGTGACTCGCTTTCACCTACTGCAAATATTGTTTGGCTTACCATATTTGCAAGCACTCCCTGATTTAAAAACAGCGGATAGCCGCCTGATACAGAGGGAAGCTCCGGATAATCGTCTGCATCAATACCCATAATATTGTATTGAGCCGCACCGCTGATTATTGAAACAGAGGTGTCACTTATATCAAAGGTAATATTTCCGTCGGGAAGCTTTCTTATAATATCGCTTAATACCTTTGCATTAATTACTATTGCACCCGGTTCAACAACATTTGCCTCAAGAGTAGTATTAATACCGAATTCAAAATCATAGCCGGTAAGGCTTAATGTATTTGAACCGCATTCCATTAATATACCCTCAATGGTAGGAATAGTTACCTTTGTGCTTACTGCCCTCATAACATTTGAACAGGCTTCACTTAATTTCTTTGTGTTACAGGTGAATTTCATTTTTTCATTCCTCCGTATATCATAAATATCATCTTGTAGTATTAGTAGTATAGGGTGTTGAAAATGTTAAAAACTTTTGAATGTGCCTATATACGCTGATTTTTTTATGTTAATCTTTGTTTTCAAAATGTGTAAATTTTGTTTACATTGTTGAAAAAAATATTTTTTTAACAGCTTTAAAAATTTTTAACTGTTAAAAACTAAAAAAGTGTGGAAAAAATCAAGCGTTTTTAATGTTGTTTATAATATCATTTACCTGCCTTGAAAGCTTTGAATTTGTTTCCATCTCGTCTTCAATTTGGCTGATTGAATACATAATAGTTGAGTGATGGCGTTTAAACTCCTGACCTATATCCTCAAGGCTCATATTTGTTATCTTTCTTATAATGTAAAAAACTATCTGCCTTGCATGGCAAACGGTGCTCTTTTGACTTTTGCTGTAAATATCCTCACTGCCGATGCCTGTTGTGCGGCTTACCTCATCAACAATTCTTTTAATTGTTATGGGAAGGGGCTGGCTTTCGTCAATAACCGTTTTTATAACGCTTTTTGCAAGAGAAATCGTAGGCTTGTGGTTATTAAAATCACAAAGCACATAAAGCTTTTTTGTTACTCCCTCAAGCTGACGAATGTTTGCTTTAATGTTTTCGGCAATAAATTCAACCACATCGTCGTCAATAGTAAAATTAAGAAGCATAGCCTTGCGCTTAATTATTTCACAGCGTGTTTCAATTTCCGGCTCTTGAACATCGGCAATAAGTCCGTATTCAAAGCGAGAACGCAGGCGGTCGGTTAAGGACTGAATATCCTTCGGCGGACGGTCTGATGTAATAACAACAAGCTTTCCGTCAAAAACAAGAGAATCAAAGGTATGGAAAAATTCCTCAACCGTTGAATCCTTGCCTGCAATAAACTGAATATCGTCAACAAGAAATACATCAATATTTCCGCTTCTGTATTTGTTGTGAAATTCGTCGGTGGTTTTGTACTGCAATGCCTGCATAAATTCGTTTGTAAACTGCTCTGCCCTGATATATACAATATTTAATTCGGGATATTTATCCTTAATCTCGTTGCTGATGGCATTAAGAATATGAGTTTTTCCCAAGCCGGAATTACCGTAAATAAAAAGGGGATTGTAGTTATTGTAGCCGTCTGACTTTTTACCGGTAGGGTCTGAGGCTACCGCCTTTGCCGCGGCATAAACAAATCTGTTGCTGGGACCTACAATAAAGTTTTCAAAGGTAAACTGCTCGTTTTTGTAATCCTCAAGTCCCTTTGCACTGTATGACGAGCTGTAAGAGAAACGGCTTGATTCGCTGTTATTATTATCCTCATTATCTGCCGGCTCGTCGCAAAGGCTTTTGATTTCAACATCAAAGCCCACTACATCGCGAAAGGCGTCCTCAAAGGATTCCTTATATTTAGAATTAAAAACATTAAAGTTTAAGCGTCTTTCAAATTTAAGGGTTACGGTTTTACCGTCAAAATCCTTAAACTGAATATTTTTTATCCAAAGATTATATGCCGTCTGGGTAATTTTCGGCGGCTCAAAATGCTCAAGCACGGCAAGCCATATTTCGTTATTGGTTTCCATTTTCTCCTCCTTGATTTTTTTCATATATTTAGTCGTTAATATTAAGTTGTAATTAAGTAATTATTATTTATATTTTTATCTTTTAACAATTATTATTGTTAATGTGGAAAACTGTTGGGATGCCCAATGGGTTACTTACACCCAAATTAAAGAGTAACAGAGATTGTCAAATTTGTCAATATAAATGATTAAAAAATTATATTATTTTTAATTATTATATATATTATAGTAAATATAGAGTATATATACTATAAGAGCGAGAAACACAAATAAACTGCTCTAATTTTCAGTAATACTTGTAAATTGCGAAAAGATACTGTATAATCATTTTGATAAAATAAGCAAGAGGGCGCAGTATGAGAATTTTTAAAAACCGCGGAGATTTTTATTTTTCAAAAACAAATAAAGAAAAATCAAACGAGCAAAAAATTCTTATTTTTGCGCTGGTATTTATTATTGTTTTTACGGTTGTGTTTTTGCTTATAACCGCCGTTAAAAACGATTTCAGCGCAAAGGAATTTTTCAGACCCGACGATTTGGAAATTTCAAACGAATATATACAGGAGGAAACGCCGCTTCCTGAGGTTGAGGGTAAAACAAATTTTATTGCCACCGTTAACAGTGAGGGAAAGCTTCTTTTTGTTTCCTTAATTCAGGTGGATTTGGATAATCTGTCGTATAAATGCTCTGTTTTGAGAGCAGATACGGTGTATGACGGCAACACCTTTTCATCAATTTATTCAAATTCATCAGCCGAAAATTTAAAAACGGCGGTAGAGACTCTGCTTAATACCTCATTTGATTATTACTTTGATATGAGCAGCTCTGCCTTTGCTGATTTTTATGACGAAATGGGCAAGGTAAGTATTCCTTTTCCGTCGGAAATTAAGTATAAAAGCAACAGCTCCGAGGTGCCCTATTCCGTTAAAATTAAGGCGGGCGAGCAAAGCGTTAGCGGCACGGCGTTTATAAGCCTTATAAGATATTATCTTGATACGGAAAGCTATAATGCCGCAAACGAGCTTATGCTTAATTCAATGCTTCAGCATATGAACAGAGATAATCTTGCTAAAAGCGAGGATTTGTTTAATACCTTTATAACAAGCAGCGAAAGCAATATTTCGGTTAGAGTGTTTTCTCTTGCGTCAGACGCCCTTGAGGTGCTTTGTGACGGCAGAAGCGCAGTAAAAATTTACAGTGCTCAGCCGGAATACGACGGAGTTGATATTTCAAAGGAAGGTCTAAAAAGCATAAAGGGCTACTTTGTTAAATAAGATTTAGAAAAGAAGAAAGGCTATATATATGGATAAGGAAAGAATTATGGCGGCAGTAAGGGAGATACTTATTGCCGTAGGCGAGGACCCCGACAGAGCGGGACTTGTTGAAACTCCAAAAAGAGTTGCAAATATGTATGAGGAAATTTTTGCGGGACTTAATCAGGACCCCAAGCAGCACTTAAAATTTTTTGACGAAAAATCAAACGACGAAATGGTAATAGTCCGCGATATTCCCTTTGCTTCAATGTGCGAGCACCACCTGCTTCCCTTTGTGGGCAAGGCACATATTGCCTATATTCCCAGCGATAACAAGATAATAGGTCTTTCAAAGCTTGCACGAATTGTTGATAATTTTGCAAAAAAGCCGCAGGTGCAGGAAAGACTTACCCACGATATTGCGGATTTTTTAAATGATAACCTAAGCCCCAAGGGCGTTGCCGTAATTATTGAGGCGGAGCATATGTGTATGTCTATCCGCGGAGCAAGGGCATCGGGAGCAAAAACGCAGACCTCGGCGCTTCGCGGAATATTACGAACCGATGCAAGATCAAGAGCAGAGGTTCTTGCTCTGCTTGATAAATAGAGGAAAAATATAATTTATGATTTGGAATTGCAGAGATAAAAAAATTGAATACTCAAGTAAGATTTTAATAATGGGTATAGTAAATGTTACTCCCGACTCCTTTTCAGACGGCGGCGACCATTTTTCTCCCGTCGATGCCGTTAACTGCGCCCTTGAGCTTGAGGGGCAGGGTGCGGATATTATTGATATAGGCGGTCAGTCAACCCGTCCCGGTCATATCCCCGTCAGCGACCGAGAGGAGTGGAGTCGTCTTGAGCCTGTTTTAACAGTACTAAAGGGCAAGGTGGGCGTTCCTGTTTCGGTAGATACCTATTATCCCTTTGTTGCCAAAAAGGCACTTGAAGCAGGCGCAGATATTATTAACGATGTCAGCGGTGTTGTTTCTGCCGAAATGGCACAAATAGTAAAAAACAGCCGTTGCGGCTGGATAATAATGCACAACGGTCCGGGCTCTCCCTCTGATGTTAAGGCTTTTTTTGAAAAATCCTTAAGTGAGTGCGATTCCTACGGCATTGACCGCAGTCAGCTTTGTCTTGATATGGGCATTGGCTTCGGCAAGGACTATGACGAAAATATGATGCTTTTAACGCATATTAAGGACTACAAAATAGACGGAGTGCCCTTGCTTCTCGGCACCTCAAGAAAAAGGGTAATCGGTCAGGGAAGCGGTCAGACAGAGCCGAAAAATCGCGTTTACGGCAATATAGCGGCGGATACCTTGGCTGTTTTAACGGGAGCTGATATAATCCGCCTGCACGATGTAAAAAATGAAAAGCAAGGCATTTTAATGGCTGAAAATTTAAAAGGCTATATGGATAAGGAAATTTAAATGGATAAAATTTTAATTAGAGATTTAAAGCTTTTTGCCTACCACGGAGTTAATCCCGAGGAAAAAAGAGACGGTCAGAATTTTTATTTTGACATTGATTTAAGTGTAAATATGACAAAGGCGTGTTATTCCGACGATGTTAACGACACCGTCAGCTATGCGAAGGTAATAAAAACGGTGCGCCGTGTTTTTACAGAGCAAAAGTACGATTTGCTTGAAAGAGCCGCTCAGGCTACGGCGGAGGCAATACTTGACGAATACCCCGATGTTTTTAAGGTTGATATTACTCTTAAAAAGCCGGAGGCTCCGGTAAAGGCTGATTTCGGCTGGGTAGGCGTAAAAATTTCAAGAGAAAGATAAAAGATTATGGAATATGTTTTAAGCGTAGGCACCAATATGGGCAATAGGGAGGAAAACATAAAAAGGTGCATTGAAAGCGTTAATCTTCTTCCCTATACAGATGTAATAAAAGCCTCGGCGGTTTATGAAACCGAGCCGGTAGGATATGCAAGACAGCAGAATTTTTATAATGTTGCCTTGCTTGTTGAGTCGGTTTTTGAGCCAAACGAAATGCTTGGTGCCTGCCTTGGAATAGAGGCGGGCTTCGGCAGACTCCGCACCGTTAAAAACGGACCGAGAATTCTTGATATAGATATTATCTTTGCCGAGGATTTAAGCCTTGAAACAAGAAATCTTATTATACCTCATCCTCGTTATAACCAGCGTCGCTTTGTGCTTGAGCCGTTGCTTGATATTTTTCCCGACGGCATTGCCTACGGCACCGATTTTAAGCATTTTATCGAAAATATCGAGGGACAGGAAATTGCAAAAACCGACATTTCCCTATCACAATACATATAACAATCAGCGTCGCAGACCATAACCTATTCACTATTAACTAAAAAAAGCAGGACTTTCGTCCTGCTTCAGCGTGTAGAAAAAGTCTTAAATCAAATTTCTACACGCTATTAGGCTTCGAGAAATGGAATTGAATTTCGTTTTCTTGCGAGTGGGAGCTGTACGACGGTACCGCCCCCGAGCAAAAAACGAAAAACGCCAAAATAGGCTTGGATTCGATGTCCAAGCCTATTTTAATGTTGCTCGGTCGTTGCCATTTGACTCAATGCCAAAAACAACAATTACTACGAGCAATAACCTAATAATTTTTCGGCGTGGTTCAAACCACTTTATCGACAGCCTCAAGCAGGACTTTTGTCCTGCTTTTTTTACATCATTGATGCCATAGTGTCAACAAAGCCCACTACCTTATCCGCCGTTTTTTTCATTGCCTTTTTGGCAGACATACTGCTTGTTTTTGTAGATGTCATAATAGCCGCGGCAGAGCAAACGGCAAGAGTTGCTCCCATAACTCTCATAATGTTTTGTGTTGTTTTTTTGTTCATATCAAATTCTCCTCCTGCACCTTAGTGCAATAATATTATCTGCGTTTTTGCAAATAATAAAGTAAAGAAAATCTGTTATTAAAAAATGATTTTTCCAAATTAAAATTTAAAAATTATATCACCTTGCACCTATAAACAGGGTGTTGTATTCATTTAAGGGATATACGGCTTCTTCCTCGCGGATGCTTATTTTTTTATAGCCGTCAGGCTCTGATATATTTGAGTGGCTTTCATTAACGGAAAAGGTGTTTTTTTCGGTGTCAATATCTATATGAAGCCGGATTTCCTGCACATCCCACCAGTTCCACTGATACATTGTAAGGTAAAAAGCATAGCCGTCAATATCGGTATAAACGGCGTAATCGCCGTAGCCGTATGCCTTTATTGAAAATTTTGAATAACCGTTGCCTTCCTTTAGCCTAATATTTCCGTTGCCCGACTCGTAAATATCCCCTTCGGGATTATATTGTGCGTATTTTACTTTAATATTCTCGCTGTTTATCTGCCTGCCGTCAACAGCTGCAGAAAGCATAACGGTAATTCTGTCGCCGTGGTAATGAATTCTGTAATACCACCAACGGTCAATATATGTAAAAACATAAAAAGCAAGCGCAAGAGCACAAAAAACAGCCGTTATTGAAATAAACAATTTTTTTCCTTTGCTCATAAAAAATCCTCCCGACATCAGTATAACATCGGGAGGTAATTTTTTACAATGAATTTGCAGTGGAATTAATCTGCGGTTAGTGGAATTTGGATAAAGGGCCTTTGTCTCAATCTCATTCATAATTCTTTCAATGAAGCAATCAAGAGAAGCTGCGCCCTCGTCGCCCTGCTTTCTTGAGCGAATTGAAACGGTGTTGTTTTCTATATCCTTATCGCCTGCAAGAAGCATATATGGCACCTTTTCAAGCTGAGCCGAGCGGATTTTAAATCCGATTTTTTCGGACCTGTCATCAATTTCACAGCGAATACCCTTTGCCTCAAGAGCCTTTTTAACATCATAAAGGTAGTCAAGATGTCTGTCGGCAATAGGCAGAAGCTTAACCTGAACGGGTGCAAGCCAAGTGGGAAACGCACCTGCATATTTTTCAATAAGCAAGGCAAGTGTTCTTTCGTAGCAGCCGATAGAGGTTCTGTGAATGATATAAGGATTTTTCTTTGTACCGTCTCTATCGGTATATTCCATACCGAATTTTTCGGCAAGCATTTGGTCAATTTGAATTGTAATGAGAGTGTCCTCCTTGCCGAAAACATTTTTGATTTGAATATCAAGCTTCGGTCCGTAGAAGGCGGCTTCGCCGATACCGATTTTGTAGTCCAGTCCCAAATCGTCAAGAATATTTTTCATAACGCCCTGAGCCTCGTCCCACTGCTCCTC
>CALYNN010000036.1 GCA_945221685.1 uncultured Clostridia bacterium
AGCCGAAACGGGATACACATCTGCAAGCTTCACTGTAATAACCACCGAGGATATTGAGGATATTACAAAGCAGCGTATACAGGGAATTCAAGGCGGAATAGGACGGATTACAGGCTACCGATATAACGGCGAGGATGCAAAAATATCTTTTTCACTTGAGATAAAGGTGCTCAGCCAAAAGGAATTTAACGAAGCCTTTAACAAAGGAGAATATGACCTTGCCCTGTATCAGTTTGAAGCATCGGGCAACAGTGCGGTTTCTTTCTTAGGCTCGATAATTGACGGAAATTATTCCGGCGAATCGGAGTCGCTTAACTCTGCCTTGAAGAAGGCACAGACTGCAAGCTCCGAAAACGCTGCCGCAAGAGTTAAAGCCTGTGAAAAAGCACTTATAAATGATTATTCTGTTTTTCCTGTTATGTATGAATCCTCCTACTACGTTCAGGCAGAGGGCGTCAGCGGCGTTAATTTTCATGCAGGAAGCGGAAGGGTATGCTTTGTAAATGCAACAAGAGAAGATTAAAAAAGTAAAAATTACTGTCAGCTGGATTTTAACAGCCGTATGTATGGCAGTTATATTTTGGCTTTCCTCAAGAACCTCAACCGAATCCTCAATGCAAAGCTCTGCCGTGCTTGAATGGCTTACGGCTGTATTCGGCGACGGATTTTTCACCACCTTTATAGTACGCAAGGGTGCTCATTTTTTGGAATTTACAGGGCTTTGCCTTTTGATTAACATTTCTTTATATTATACAAGGGACAAATACTCCCCTGCTTTTGCCGTAGTGCTTACATCGCTGTATGCGGCAACCGACGAAATACACCAGCTTTTTGTTGAAGGCAGAGCCTGCAAAATTTCGGACTGGGCAATAGATACGGCTGGTGCGGCAATAGGTGCGGCGGCATTTTTGCTTATTGCCTTTGCAGTAACAAAAATTGTAGGCAAAAGAAAAAATGTTGACAGAGGAAATAATTAGTTTATAATATTATAAGAATTTTCAATTCGGGAGGTACGCAAATGAATGTACTCATTTATGAAAATGAAGAACAGATAGGTATTGCCGCAGGAAACTATATGTGCGGTCAGGTGCTTGCAAAGCCCAATTCGGTTTTAGGTCTTGCCACCGGCTCAACACCTCTTAAGCCCTACGGACATATGATTAAGCTTTACGAAAACGGAGCAGTTGATTTCAGCAAGGTAACAACCTTTAACCTTGACGAATACTGCAGGCTTGATGTTAACGATGTTAATTCGTACCACCGTTTTATGCACGACAATCTTTTTGACCATATCAACATTCCGGAGGAAAATATTAATTTTCTTGACGGAAATGCCGAAAATTTAGAGGCGGAATGTGCAGAATATGAAAGAAAGATTAAGGCGGCAGGCGGAATTGATATTCAGCTTTTGGGCATAGGCTCAAACGGCCACATTGCATTTAACGAGCCGTCGGAAAGCTTTCAGCGCTGGACTCATGTTGTTCAGCTTAAGGAAAGCACCATAAAGGACAACAGCAGATTTTTTAAATCTATTGACGAGGTGCCCACACAGGCAGTTACAATGGGTATAGGCTCAATAATGCAGGCAAAAAGAATTTTAATAATTGCTTTGGGTGAAAATAAAGCCAAGGCAATTAAGCAGCTTATTGACGGTAATGTAACGCCTCAATGCCCCGCATCCGTTCTTCAGTTCCACACTGATGTTACCCTTATGCTTGACAAGGGTGCCGCATCGCTTATAGATTGATACATAACTCTATAGAAAGGAAAACAAAAATGGCAGAAAAGGAAAAGTTTTATATAACAACGCCTATCTACTACCCGTCGGGCAATCCCCACATCGGTCACTGCTATACTACTGTTGCCTGCGACTCAATCGCAAGATACAGAAGAATGCAGGGTAAGGATGTTATTTTTCTTACCGGTACCGATGAGCACGGACTTAAGATAGAGCAAAAGGCAAAGGAAAAAGGCGTTACACCAAAGGAATATGTTGATGAGATAGTTGAAATATTTAAGAACCTTTGGAGCTTTATGAACATCAGCTACGACAGATATATTCGTACAACCGACGATTATCATATTGAAACCGTTCAAAAAATCTTTAAGGATTTGTACGATAAGGGTTATATCTACAAAGGCACCTACAAGGGCAAATACTGCACACCCTGCGAGTCCTTTTGGACCGAGAGCCAGCTTGTTGACGGCAAGTGCCCCGAATGCGGCAGAGATGTTACCGAGGCGGAGGAGGAGGCTTACTTCTTTAAAATTTCTCTTTTCTCTGACAGGCTTGAAAAGCTTTTACTTGAAACGGATTATTTACAGCCGAAATCAAGAGCTGTTGAGCTTGTAAACAATTTTATAAAGCCGGGTCTTGAGGATGTATGCGTATCAAGAACCACATTTACCTGGGGTGTTCCCGTAACCTTTGATGAAAAGCATATTGTTTATGTATGGATAGATGCCCTTTCAAACTATATTTCCGCCCTTGGCTACGATAATGAAAGGTACGACGATTTCGACAGATTTTGGCCTGCTGATGTTCACATGGTTGCAAAGGATATTATGCGCTTTCACGCGCTTATTTGGCCTGCTATGCTTATGGCTCTTGATTTACCGCTTCCAAAGCATCTTGCCGTTCACGGCTGGATTACCTTTAACGGTCAAAAAATGAGCAAGTCAATCGGTAATGTTGTTGACCCTCTTGTTTTGGGAGAAAGATACGGTGCCGACGCTATCAGGTATCATATTTTAAGAGAAATGGCATTGGGCGCAGACAGCTCCTTCTCTAACGAAATTATGATAAACAGAATTAATTCCGACCTTGCAAACGATTTGGGCAACCTTGTATCCCGTACCGTTGCAATGGTTGAAAAGTATTTCGGTGGAGTTGTTCCTACAGAAAAGGAAAGCGCCGATATAGACAAAGAGCTTATTGATATGGCTCTTGCGCTTCGCGGCAAGGTTGACGCCTTTATGGACGAAACCCAGCTTAATAACGCCCTCGCCGAAATATTTAAGGTGATTTCAAGAGCAAACAAATATATTGACGAAACTACTCCGTGGATTCTCGGTAAGGAAGAAACAAAAAAAGCAAGGCTCGCCTGCGTGCTTTACAATTTGCTTGAAGCAATACGCATTACAACCACTCTGCTCTCCTGCTTTATGCCGTCAACAATGCCGAAGGTATGGGAGCAGATTGGCGCAGACATCGACCTTATAACCTACGAAAACGCAGGAAAATTCAATGTGCTTCCGCAAAATGTTAAGGTTCAAAAGGGTGCGGCACTGTTTCCGAGAATTGATGTTGACAAAGAAATAGAGGAGCTTAATGCGCTTATTGAAAAGCAGACCAAGGAGGCGCAAAAGACACAGGAAAAGCCTAAAATTGAAGGACTTGCAGAAATCAGCTTTGACGATTTCAGCAAGGTTGAGCTTCGCGTTGCAAAAATCACCCACTGCGAGCCTATCAAGAGAGCCAAAAAGCTTCTTAAAATAGTTGTTGATGACGGAACGGCAGAGCCACGGCAGATTGTTTCGGGCATTGCACCGTGGTACTCCCCTGAAGATTTAATCGGTAAAAGCGTGGTAATAGTTGCAAATCTTAAGCCGGCAAAGCTTTGCGGTGAAATGAGCAACGGTATGCTGCTTGCCGGTGATGTCAGCGAAAACGATGTAAAGGTGCTTTTTGTTGACGGTATGCCGTCGGGTACAAAAATAAGATAAGGTATGGTCTAAGCGATGTATCATAATATATTTGATACACATTCGCACTACGACGACGAGAAATTTAACCCTGACCGCGAGGAATTGATAAAATCACTTCAAAGTCAGGGCGTTTCTTATTTGGTAAGCTGCGGATGTGATATTGATTCAACACAGTTTAATTTTGATTTGGCTCAGCAATATGATTTTGTATATTTTGCCGCAGGCTTTCACCCTGAAAATTTAGAAGGTGCAAGCCTTTCTGATTTGGAGATAATCAAAAAATTTGCAAAAAATAATAAATGCGTTGCAATAGGAGAAATAGGACTTGACTATCACTGGATGAGCAGTACAAAGGAAGTGCAAAGGGATTTTTTTGAAGCTCAAATTGAGCTTGCAGGAGAAATGGATTTGCCTGTTATTGTTCACGACAGAGACGCCCACGGAGACACCCTTGACATTCTTAAGGCGCATAAGCCTAAAGGAGTTGTTCACTGCTTTTCAGGCTCAAGGGAAATGGCAGAGGAAATAATAAAGCTGGGTATGTATATCGGCTTTAACGGCGTCGTAACCTTTCCAAATGCGAGAAAGAGTCTCGAGGTTATAAAATCAATACCGCTTGAGCGACTTGTGCTCGAAACAGACTGCCCGTACCTTGCCCCCGTGCCTATGAGAGGAAAAAGAAACAACTCGGCATACATTGCTTTTACGGCTGAAAAAATTGCGGAAATTCTCGGAATTGACGCGCAGGAGCTTTTAGACATAACAAGCAAAAACGCAAAAATGCTTTACGGTCTTGTCTAAAGGAAATTTTTATGTTATTATAAACCGAATTTTTCACACGGAGGAAAACTATGCAACAACCACTATTAGCAATTACATTCAACGAAATAATTGAAAAAATTGACGGCTGGGTATGGGGCTGGGTGCTTATTGTGCTTATTCTTGCAGCAGGCATTTGGCTTTCAATAAGAACAGGCTTTGTTCAGATATTCCATCTCGGCAAGGCTCTAAAATATATGGTGCAAAACGAGGAGGACGGAGAGGGCGAGGTAACCTCCTTCGGCGCACTTTGCACGGCTCTTTCCGCTACTATAGGAACCGGAAACATTGTTGGTGTTGCCACTGCCATCTGTCTTGGCGGCAGAGGCGCCCTTCTTTGGATGCTTGTGGCGGCGTTCTTCGGTATGGCTACGAAATATGCCGAGGGATTTCTTGCCATAAAATACCGTAAAAAAAGTCCCGACGGTCACTATTTGGGCGGCCCGTTTTACTACATAGAAAAGGGCCTTGGCAAAAAATGGAAATGGCTTGCAAAGCTATTTGCGTTTTTCGGTGTTTGCGCAGGTTTAATGGGCATAGGTACCATGACACAGATAAACGGTATAACCAGCGCGGTAAACAATTTCTTTGATCCCAATTCACAAAGCATTGCATTTTCAATCGGTGAAAGCAGCTATACCTGGGCAACAGTTATCAGCGGTATTGTTGTTACCGTCTGTGCCGCACTTGTAATTTTAGGAGGTATTAAAAGCATTGCCAAGGTTTCCGAAATCATTGTTCCCTTTATGGCAATTACATATATTGCATTTGTGCTGATAATTATCGTAACTCATATTACTGCCATACCGGCGGCTGTTGCAAGCGTATTCAAATATGCTTTTTCCGCAAAGGCAGTTACCGGCGCAGGAGTTGGAATTACCCTTAAGCTTGCTATGCAAAAGGGTATAGGCAGAGGAATCTTTTCAAACGAAGCCGGTTTAGGCTCGGCTCCTATTGCGGCAGCTGCGGCAAAGACAAAGGATACCGTTCGTCAGGGTCTTGTTACAATGACAGGAACATTTATTGACACAATAGTAATATGCACCTTAACAGGTCTTTCGATAATTCTTACAAATGCCGACAATGCTTATGTTGAAGGCTCCTTTGAAGGAGTAAGCATTACAACTCTTGCCTGGCAAAACGGTCTGCCCTGGAGCAGTAAAATTTCAGCCTTTGTGCTTATGCTTTGCCTTTCATTCTTCGCTTTCACAACAATTCTTGGTTGGGACTATTATTCCGAAAGGTGCGTTGAATACCTTACAGGAAAGCAAATAGCGGTTAAAATTTTCAGAGTAGTATATATTATTGCAGTATTTATCGGTCCTTATTTTACTGTTTCTGCGGTTTGGAGCATTGCCGAAATATTCAACGGACTGATGGCATTTCCAAACTTAATTGTTTTGTTTGCATTAAGCGGAATTGTAGGCAAGGAAACAAAGGAATATTTTGCGCGGAAAAATCACGATTTAAAGGAGCTTTCAAGAAGCACTTCAAAAAAATAAAGGCAGGCAGTAAAAAGGCGGTGCAGTTTATTTCAACTGCACCGCTTTTATTCATCTTTCATTCCAAGATAATCAGTAAGCCTTTCCTTTTCGGGCTTATTCATTGCTCGAACCTTAAGTATTATCTCCTGCTCAAATTTTGAAAGGTCTGCAAAGCTTAGGGAGTTATCCCAATCATTTCTGTAAACAGGCTCGGGAGCACTGAGCTTTTCGCTTTCACCGTCAAAAATTTCAATCGGAACATTATAAATTCTGCTGAGCTTAGACAAAGAATCGTAATCCGGCATGGTTACACCTGTTTCATAATAGGCGTAAGCGCTTCGTGATTTAGAGATTGCTTTGGCAACCTCATGCTGCTTAAGTCCTGCCGCCTTTCGCTTTTCTCTTAATATTGAACCAACAATAATTTTCTTCTCTTTAGAAGCTCTTGCCATAAGTTTGACCCCCTTATGCAAGAACAAGTATAGTAAAATTGTAGAAAATTGTCAAGTTTTTTCACATTATGCAAATATTACAAAGTGTTGTAAAATTGACAAAATTATTACAAAATGGTATAATTAATTTGAAATATTGACAGGTTCGGGAGTGTTAACCCTCTATGAAAAAATTTTTATCTGTTTTTTTATCGGCAGTATTGATAATAGGTACATTTACTGCTTTCTCGGACAGCTTTACAGAAACGGCTCTTGCGGCTGACTATGCCGCCACCTTAAAAAGCAAGGGCTTTCCCGAAAGCTACATAAAAGCTCTTACCGAGCTTCACAAAAAATACCCTAACTGGATTTTCGAGCCGCTTAAAACAGGCATAAAATGGTCAAGCGCAGTTAAGGGCGAGCGCTCAAGCCATTCAAAGCAGCTTATAGAAAAATCCTCATACTACGACGAGTCTATGTACTGCAGCTGCTCAAGCTGCTACAAAAACGGTAAATATGTTATTCAGGAAGGCAGTAATTGGGTATCTGCTTCCGAAAAAGCCGTTGCTTACTATATGGACCCTCGTAATTGGCTTGACGAAAAAAATATCTTTCAGTTTGAATCAACCTCCTACGACGGCACTCAGACCACGGCAGGTGTAGAGGCGATACTCGACGGCACCTGGATGCACAATTCTCTGATTTCCTACAAAACCACATCAGGTGCATCAAAGCAATATGACACAAAAACAAAATATTCAGATGCAATAATGACCGCCGCCAACGACAGCGGTATGAGTGCATACTACCTTGCGTCAAAAATCCGTCAGGAAAACGGAGGCACCACCGCTTCTGCCACGGCGGTAAAAGGAACTGTAAGTCCGTTTCAGGGAATGTATAACTATTATAATATCGGCGCTTACACAGGCGCAATGGACGGACTTGCGTGGGCGGCAGGCTTTTTGAAAACAAACAGCACCGCAACGCTTTACTCTGAGTATGACAAAGCTACCGCAACGGCAAAGGGTGCAAAAACCACGCTCAGCTCAGGGCAATATTTAACTTGGATGGGCAACTACGGAAGCTATTATCGGGTTAGACTGTACTATGAAGGCAACGGCTACACCGAGGGCAAAAACGGCTATATTCTTAAAAGCAACTGCAGAACAACATATATAGGCAATACAAGCACCGGCTGGGGACGCCCGTGGACAAACCCGTACAAATCAATTTACTACGGTGCAAAATACATTGCGCAAAACTACAAGGACCAAAACAGCGGTTACCTGCAAAAGTTCAATGTTAATCCAAACAGCGATTACCTTTATTCCCACGAATATATGGCAAATGTATCTGCGGCGGTTTCAGAGTCGCAGACAACATATGCAGCATACAAAAAAGCAAACATCCTTTCCGTTACAAAAAAATTCGTTATTCCGGTATTTAACAATATGCCTAACGATACGGTTCCCGATATATCGGTTAATAAGATAAGCGGGTTAAAGGCAACAGGCTGTGACTCGGTATCTGTTACTATAGAATGGGACAAGGTAAGCGGTGCAGACGGATATAATGTTCAGGTATATAGGGGCGGAAAATGGACGGATTATTCAACCGTTACCGCCAACAGCTTAAGGATAACGGGTCTCGGCAGTCTTTGTATTTACAAATTCCGTGTCAGAGCGTTTATAAATAATGCAGGGATAAAATCCTACGGCAGCTATTCATCTGAAATAACTAAAGCAACGAGAGGAAAAATAACAGGATTTAAAGGAACAGGCGCAAATAATTCCGTAACGCTTACCTGGGATAAAAACAAAAAGGCAACAGGCTACAGAATTTACAAATACTCCCCCTCCAAGGGTTATGTGCTTTATAAAGAGATTAAAAGCGGAAGCACAACATCAATCACTATTTCTAATCTCAAAGGAAATACAAATTATAAATTTAAAATGTACGGCTTTAGGGATTACGGAGGAAGCCGCTACACCACCTTCTCCACATCCGAAATCACGGTAAAAACAAAAAATAATGCCGTAACTCTTAATAGTGCAAAATCAAATGCGACAAAGAAAATCACTGTAAAATGGTCAAAGCTTCCTGTTAGCTGCAGCGGCTATCAGGTTATGTGGTCCACTACAAGTAATTTTTCAAAGAACTTTTTAACAGTTAATGTCAGCAACAAAAGCGCCTCAAAAACTCTTACGACAGCGCAGAGCAACAAGTATTATTATGTTAAGGTCAGAGCCTACAAAACCTCAGGCTCAAAGAAGACCTACTATTCCTGGAGTAAGACTATTAAGGTTAAGGTAAAATAATGCAAAGCACAAAAAACAGGCTTCGTCTTTTATGACGAAGCCTGTTAGTTATATAAATAATTATTTCATTGCTTTAACCTCATCAAAGGTTTCAACCACCTCGTTGTCGGGCTTTGGAGTTACCAGTGATACAATCACATTAACAACAAGTCCTATTACGAAAGCGGGAAGAAGCTCGTAAATATTAAGCACGGGAGCAAGACCGGCTATAACATATTTCCATACGAATACCATAATTCCGCCTGCAAGCATTCCTGCAATTGCGCCATATTTATTTGAACGCTTCCAGAAAAGAGAAAGTAGAATTACCGGACCGAATGCGGCACCGAAGCCTGCCCAAGCGAAAGACACAATACCAAATACCGATGAATTTGAATCCCAAGCAATAATAACGCCGATAACGGAAATAGCAATAAGAACTATTCTTGCAACAACCATCTTTGCACTCTCACTGAGATTAAGCTTAAATAATCCGCCTAAAAGGTTTTCACTTGCCGATGATGAAGCCGCAAGGAGCTGACTGTCTGATGTGGACATTGTGCTTGCAAGGATACCTGCAAGGATAACACCTGCTATAAGACCGAAAACAATTCCCTTATCCGCCAGCAATGTAGCAAGCTGAATAATAATTGTTTCACTGTCATCAAGAGGAGCAAGAGCTTTCGCCTCAACCACAGCCTTGCCTACAATACCGATTAATACGGCAACGCCCATTGAAATTACAACCCAAACGGTAGCAACGCGGCGAGAGGTTTTGATTTTATTAGGATCTTCAATAGCCATAAAGCGAAGAAGAATATGAGGCATACCGAAATAGCCTAATCCCCAAGCAAGAGTTGAGCAAACCGTAAGAGGCGTATATGCCTTTGCACTTTGAGAAACAGCATCATAGGTGCTGTTAAGGCTGATATATCCGGGAAGGGATTTTGCATTAAGCATTACAGCGTCCCAGCCTCCTGCCTGATTTACACCGAACACAAGAACGATAATCAGTGCAACAGTCATTATAATTGCCTGAATAAAGTCGGTTGTTGACGCGGCGTTAAATCCGCCTAATGAGGTATAGCCAACTATTACTATTGCGGAAATAACCATTGCAATATGGTAATCTATTCCGAAAAGAGTTCCGAAAAGCTTTCCGCAGGCGGCAAAGCCCGAAGCAGTATAAGGAACAAAAAACACAATAATTACAACGGCGGCAATAGCCATTAGTATTTTTTTATTTTCTTTATATCTTAACGAGAAATAGTCGGGAATTGTAATAGCACCGATACGGTCGGAATAGCGGCGAAGCCGTTTGGCTACTATAAGCCAATTAAGATAAGTACCTACGGCAAGACCTATTGCAGTCCAACCAACATCGGCAACACCGGTAAGGTAAGCGAGTCCCGGCAGACCCATCAAAAGATAGCTTGACATATCTGAGGCTTCGGCACTCATTGCAGTAACAAGAGGTCCGAGCTTTCTTCCGCCAAGATAAAAATCTCCTACATTTTTTGTTTTTTTAGAGAAAATCACACCGATGATAACAACAATTGCAAGATAGACAACTATTGAAATCATTATACAAATTTGCGATTTGGTCATAAAGCTCCTCCATTCAGTAAAATAGGCTGTCAGAAAAAACCTGACAACCTATTTTATCACATTAAAGCAATAATGTAAAGTTAAATTATTTTATCTTAACGGATTTTGCAGTGCTTAAAATCAAGCCGAATTTATCGCGAATTACTTTTTAAGTCTTATTACATTCCAGCTTAGCGGCTTAAGGTCAGCAGTAAGCAAATTGCCGTCTGTTTGGGGCAAAGGATTGTTGTGAGGCTTTACAAAAGGATTTTTAATACTGTTGGCGTCGTCAATGTCGAAGCCATCCATAGAAATAAATTCAAAGGGCTTGTAGCCGTCAAAATCCAGCAGGTTAATATCAAGCAAAGCATTTTCATCAACTGATTTATTGACGATGAAAATTGCCATTTCCTCCTTTTCCTCGTCAAAGGCAGTAATGCTTTCGATATAAGGCTCATCGGTAAAATCCGTGCATTCATCCTTTGGAAAGCTAATTATGGGATTTTAAGCAACTCCCC
>CALYNN010000037.1 GCA_945221685.1 uncultured Clostridia bacterium
TTTGAGGACGCTGATAATCAGGCGCCTCTCTACTTTAAAACAACAGACGAAATGCTTAAGGACTTCGCTTGGGCAGGGGACAGAGCAAAGGAATTTGTTATTGATAACCCAAATAAAATTTGCGATATGGTTATGGATAATATTCCTCCCATTCCGCCGGGAACCTTTCAGCCGCATATTGACGGTGCCAACGAGGAGCTTACCGAAAAGTGCTGGAACAGAGCCAAGGAGCTTTACGGCGACCCTGTTCCCGAGTATGTTGCAAACCGTTTACAGCGTGAGCTTGATTCTATTATCGGCCATGGCTTCGGCGTGCTTTATGTAATTGCAAAGCGTCTTGTTGAGGAAAGCGAAAGAAACGGATACCTTGTAGGCTCAAGAGGCTCGGTTGGTTCTTCATTTGCGGCTCATATGGGCGGTATTTCCGAGGTTAATCCGTTGGCGCCGCACTACTATTGCAAAAGCTGTAAGCACAGCGAGTTCTTCCTCCACGGCGAGTATGGCTCAGGCTTTGACCTGCCGCCTAAAAACTGTCCTAACTGCGGTACTCCTATGAAGCGTGACGGTCACGAAATACCCTTTGAAACCTTCCTCGGCTTTGACGGTGACAAGGAGCCTGATATCGACCTTAACTTTTCGGGTGAATATCAGTCACGCTCCCACAGATATACCGAGGAGCTGTTCGGTAAGGAGTATGTGTTTAAGGCGGGAACAATGGCAACCGTTGCCGATAAAACCGCCTACGGATATGTTAAAAAATATCTTGATGAGCGTGACCTCGGAGGCGTTACAACTAAAGCCGAAATAGACAGACTGACTAAGGGCTGTACGGGCATTAAGCGTACAACAGGTCAGCACCCCGGCGGTATGGTAGTCGTTCCCGATAAATATACCGTAGAGGATTTCACACCTATTCAGTATCCCTCAAACGATGAAAAGAAGGGTACATACACAACTCATTTTGACTTTAAAAACTCTCTCCACGATACGCTTCTTAAGCTGGACGAGCTCGGTCACGATAATCCTACACTATATAAATATCTTGAGGATTCAACGGGTATTCCCGTAATGGATGTTGACCTATGCGACCCAAATTTGTATAAGCTTATTACCTCCACCGAGCCTATAGGCGTATCACCGGAGGATATCGACTGTAAAACGGGTACTCTTGCAATTCCCGAAATGGGTACACCCTTTGTTATCGGAATGTTGCTTGAAGCTCAGCCGAAAACCTTTGCTGATTTGCTTCAAATTTCAGGACTTTCCCACGGTACAGATGTTTGGCTGGGCAATGCTCGGGAGCTTATTCAAAACGGCACCTGTAACATTTCTCAGGTTATCGGTTGTCGTGATGATATTATGACCTATCTTATCCATAAAACCGAGCAGTACGAAAAGGAAACAGGCAAGCAGTCGCCCCTTTCAAAAAAGGATTGCTTCAAGATTATGGAATATACCCGTAAGGGCAAGGCGCCCAAGGAGCTTCCGCCCTACGAGGAGGCTATGAAAACAGTAGGCGTTGAGCAATGGTACATTGACTCCTGCTATAAGATTAAGTATATGTTTCCCAAGGCTCACGCCGCGGCGTATGTTATTGCCGCCCTTCGCCTTGCGTGGTACAAAATTTATAAGCCTATTGAATTTTATGCGGCGTACTTTACCGTGCGCGGCGGTGCCATCGACGCAGTTGCGGCAATAGAAGGTAAAGAAGCAGTTAAGCAAAAGATGAAGGTTTATCAGGATAAAAGACAGAATAATATACCTATTACTGCCAAGGAAGAATCCACCTATGTTGTTAACCAAATTGTTATCGAAATGCTTGCAAGAGGTATAGAATTCCTGCCTGTTGATATTCAAAAATCCGACTCGAGAATTTATAAAATTGAAAACGGCAAAATCCGCCTTCCCTTCGGTGCTATTGACGGTATCGGTGAAACTGCGGCAAACGCTATAGCTGCCGCCGCAAACGACGGGGGCGGAGAGTTTATGAGCTATGACGATTTAATGGTTAGAGCAGGTATAGGCAGAAGCGTTGTTGATGCTCTTAAGGAGGCAGGCGCTTTAGGCGATATGCCGGAGTCAAACCAAATCTCTCTGTTTTAACTGTTGAAGTTTAATTTAATATTATACATTCTCTTGACAATGCCACTGTAATGTGGTAGCATATTACCACTCTACCGTACTAAAGTGTACTTAATACATTTTTTGTTAAATGTGTCGTGTGCGGAATTTTTATTGGAGGATAAAAAATCTATATGAAAAGATATTCCAAAATAACTCCCCAGGGAAGCAGGGATTTGCTTTTTGAGGAATGTGATGACCGCAGAAAGGTTGAAGCCGTCCTTTCGGATTTGTTTAAGGAAAACAGCTACCGCAAGGTTATGACTCCCACTATGGAGTATTTTGATGTTTTTAAAACCGATAATCTGGGTATAGAGTCGGAGGAAATGTATAAGCTTAGTGATAATCAGGGCAGAACCACCGTTCTTCGTCCCGATAATACTGCGCCTATTGCCCGTCTTGTTGCCACAAGGCTTTCAAAAGACGATTTCCCCGTAAGGCTTTACTATAACCAAAATATTTATGTTCGCAACAAGCAGCTTGCAGGCAGAACAGACGAAATAGAGCAAAGCGGTATTGAGCTGATAGGCGAGGGCGGAATTGAATCGGATATTGAGGTAATCTCAATGGCTTACGAGGCACTTAAAAGAAACGAAGTAAACTCCTTTAAGCTGGAGCTTTGCCACGCAGGATTTTTTAACGCTATCCTTGATAAGCTTAATGTATCGTCATCTCAAAAGGCAGATATTTGCAGCTTTATTGAGGGCAAAAATTATTCGGCATTGGGCGATTTACTTGACTCCTTAGGCAACAGTGTTGAGGCTTCTGTTATAAGAAAGCTTCCAAGGCTTTTCGGAGGAGTTGGAGTTATTGACGAGGCTAAAAGGCTATACAGTGATAAGCAGGCAAACGATGCTCTTGACTATCTTAAAACAGTTTATGAACGCCTTTGTGAGCTTGGATTCGGTGATAATATTCTTATAGATTTAGGACTTGTTAACAGAAGCAATTACTATACCGGTGTGATTTTCAGAGGATATGCGCAGGGAAGCGGTGTAACAATTCTTTCCGGCGGCAGATACGATAATCTGATTTCCGAATTCGGTATGGACGCTCCTGCCATAGGCTTTGCGGTAGATGTTAACTCTCTGTGCGATATTATGCACGAGGAAATAAATATTGACCGTCCCTTAAGAATTGCACTTACAAAGGGCAGACTAGAAAAGAAATCAGTTGAGCTTTTCAATACAATGGGACTTGATACGAGCCAGCTTGAAAACAAGGGCAGACGCCTTATTTTACCGGTAGGCAATTATGAAGCAGTTTTATCAAAGGCCCCCGATGTTATAACTTATGTTGAGCACGGCGTTTGCGATTTGGGCATTGTAGGCAAGGATACTATTGTTGAGCACGGCAACAGCTTTTACGAGGTTATTGACCTTAATATAGGCAGATGCAGATTTGCCCTTGCCTGCCCTAAGGGAACCGACTTTTTCTCCGGATATAAGCGAAAAACCGTTGCAAGCAAATACCCAAAGGTTGCCAAGGAATATTTTAAATCCAAGGGTATGGATGTTGATATTATTAAAATTGAGGGAAGCGTTGAGCTGGCACCGCTTTTAGGTCTTGCCGACGGTATTGTTGATATTGTTGAAACAGGCTCAACCTTAAAGGAAAACGGACTTGAGGTTATAGACGAGATAATGCCTATTTCCGCAAGAGTAATTGTTAATATGGCTTCAATGAAGCTTCGCAAGGAAGAAATTGAGCAGTTCCTGAAAGATTTGGAGCTGGCGTCAAAGGTTTAATTCAGAGGTAAATGCAATGAATATAACAAAAGCAAACGGAAAAGCCGAATATGCTTTAATTGAAAATTTAAAAAAGCGTGCCGGCGAAACAGACAGTAAAATAGTTGAAATAGTCACTAATGTTATTAACTCGGTAAAGGCAGAGGGTGACGAGGCAGTAAGAGAATTTACTGCAAGATTTGACGGCACTGTGCCTAAAAAAACGGTAATAACCAAAGAGGAGCTTCAGTCCTATCTTGATGAGGTTGACGATGATTTCAAAAAAGCAATAGTAAATGCTCAAAAAAATATTTTTGATTTTCATAAAAGGCAGGCTCAGCAGTCGTGGCTTACAACTCAGCCAAACGGCGTTATTATGGGTCAGCGTGTAAGAGGTCTTAAAAGAGTGGGAATATATGTACCCGGCGGAACTGCCGCGTATCCGTCGTCGGTTTTGATGAATGCAATCCCTGCAAGAATTGCGGGAGTAGAGGAAATTATTATGGTAACTCCTCCGTCTAAAAACGGCAAGCCGAACCCTTATATTATGGCGGCGGCGGCAGTTGCAGGAGTAGATAAGGGTTTCCTTGTAGGCGGCTCTCAAGCTGTTGCGGCACTTGCCTACGGCACGGAAACTATTCCCAAGGTAGATAAAATTGTAGGACCCGGCAACATTTTTGTTGCTACTGCCAAAAAGCTTCTTTACGGCGTTGTTGATATTGATATGGTGGCAGGTCCGTCGGAAATTCTTATTGTTGCCGACAAAACCGCAAAGCCGTCGTTTCTTGCGGCAGACCTTATGAGCCAAGCGGAGCACGATAGGCTGGCTTCGGCAATCCTGCTTACCACCTCTTCGGATATTGCAAGGCAAACCGCCAAGGAGCTTGAGAAGCAGGTTAAGAGCCTTGAACGCAGAGAAATAATCAGCGAGTCCCTTACTAATTTCGGCGAGATTATTGTTTGCGAAAGTCTTAATCAGGCTATTGAGTTTGCAAATGAGCTTGCGCCTGAGCATCTTGAGCTTTGCGTAGAGGAGCCGCTTAAATATATTGGTATGATAGATAATGCAGGCTCCGTATTTTTAGGCAATTATTCGCCTGAGCCTTTAGGCGATTACTATGCAGGGCCAAACCATGTTTTGCCAACCAGCGGCACCGCAAGATTTTTCTCACCTCTTTCTGTTGACAGCTTTATTAAGAAAAGCTCGTTTATTTACTATACCGAGGAGGAATTGAGAAAATCCAAGGACTATATTGTAAAGCTTGCGGATACCGAGGGGCTGACTGCCCACGCAAACTCCATAAAGGTTAGATTTGAATAATGAGCAGAAGTAAATCAACAAAGGCTGTTCCTCGAATAATATCCGTTGCGATAGTTCTGATATTTGCCGTGATTTTTGCAGTGTCGGGCTTTAACGGGGACAAAACCGAAACAAAGCCGGCGGCAGTCCAAAACGGCGGCGAAGGTCGGCTTTCTGTTCACTATCTCGATGTCGGACAGGGTGACAGCGAATTTGTTCAGCTTCCAAACGGCGAATGTATGCTGATAGACGCCGGCGATATGAATTACGGCGGAGAGATTACCGAGCAGATAAAAAGCCTCGGATATGATAAAATTGATTATCTTATTGCAACTCATCCTCACGCCGACCATATCGGCGGTATGAGTGAGGTTATTGAAAATTTTGAAATCGGTGAAATTTATATGCCCCGTGCTACAACAAATACCGCAACCTTTGAGGAACTGCTTAACACAATTTCAGATAAGGGATTATCAATCAGCACCGCAAGAAGTGAAACAGTAATCGAAGAAAGCGGCGGCTTAACTATGGAATTTCTTGCACCCTGTTCTGCTGAATATGATGATTTGAATAATTACTCTGCGGTTCTTAAGATTACTTATAACGACTCCTCCTTTATTTTTACGGGAGACGCAGAGGATGTCTCCGAAAATAAAATGCTTGAAAATTCTTATTCAAAGCTAAATTCCGATGTGCTTAAGGTTGGTCACCACGGAAGCAAATATTCAACCACCGAAGATTTTTTAAATGCAGTTTCTCCCGAATATGCGGTTATATCCTGCGGCAAGGATAATTCCTACGGTCATCCTCACAGTGAAACGGTTAAGCGACTGACCGACGCAGGAGTTAAGCTATACAGAACAGACAGGTTGGGAGCAGTAACAATCAGTACAAACGGTGACGGAAGCTATGATGTGGATTATTGACAGAATTGAGGGCGAATTTGCCCTATGCGAAACAGAAAATAAAACGGTTGTCAGCATACCTCTTTCGGCTCTGCCAAAGGGAATTAAAGAGGGTGATGTGTTGACTGTTGGCATTAATGGGCTTGAAACGGAAAACAGAAAAAAGCGTATTAATGACCTTGCCGACAGCCTGTTTAAATAACAAACTCTAACAGAATTGAGGTTTTTATATGAGATGTGCAAGGGTTGAAAGAAATACAAAGGAAACACAGATTACGGTTGAGCTTAACCTTGACGGCGGCAATGTAGATATTTCTACGGGTATAGGCTTTTTTGACCATATGCTGACCGCCTTTGCCGTTCATGGTGGCTTTGGACTTAAGGTAGCCGTTCACGGTGATTTGGAGGTGGATACTCACCATACCGTTGAGGATACCGGAATAGCCTTAGGCACAGCGTTTAAGCAGGCCTTGGGCGATATGAGCGGAATAGTCCGTTACGGAAGCTTTTCCGTGCCTATGGACGAAGCACTGGCAAGCTGTGTGCTTGATATTTCAAACCGTCCCTTCCTTGTGTTTAAGGCTTCCTTTGAACAGGAGCTTTGCGGTGATTATGAAACATGCGTAACCGAGGAGTTTTTCAGAGCCTTTGCAATGAATTCCTGCATAACTCTCCACATAAGTGTGCCCTACGGCGCCAACGCTCACCACGAGATTGAAGCAATTTTTAAGGCTTGCGCTCACGCTCTTAAAATTGCCGTAAGACCTAATGAGGACGGAAGTGTGCTTTCAACAAAAGGAGTACTGTAATGATTATTTTTCCTGCTATTGATATTATTGACGGCAAGCCTGTAAGACTTTACAAGGGCGATTTTACAACTGCGAAGCAGGTTGCCGACGATGCTCTTGCCACAGCCTTAAGCTTTGAAAGGGCAGGCTGCCAATGGATTCATATGGTGGATTTAGACGGTTCACTGCAAAAAAAGCCGGTTAACAGCGAAACCTTTATTACCGTTGCAAAGGAAACCTCCCTTAAGGTTGAGCTTGGCGGCGGAATAAGAACTATGAACGATATTGATTTTTATGTAAATAAAGGGATAAGCAGAGTGATTCTCGGCTCTGTTGCCCTAAAAAATCCTGCTCTTGTAAAGGAAGCGGTTAAGGAATTCGGCGATGTTATCGCAGTTGGAATTGATGCTAAAAACGGCTATGCCGCCGCAGAGGGATGGATGCAGGAAAGCAATGTATATTTTACCGATTTAGCAAAGCAAATGGAGTCTGTGGGTGTAAAAACCATAATTTATACCGACATCAGCAAGGACGGTACTCTTTCGGGTCCTAATCTTTCACAGCTTGAAGAAATTAATAATGCCGTTTCCTGCAATATTACCGCTTCCGGCGGCGTAACATCAATTACCGATATTCTTGCTTTAAGAGATAAAGAGCTTTACGGAGCTATATGCGGAAAAAGTATTTATCAAGAAACGCTTGATTTGAGGGAAGCTGTGGAGGTTTGCAAATGACAGATACAGAGCTTGAAAGATATTTTAAAAAAGCAGATTTAATTCCTGCAATAATTCAAGAGGACTCAACAAATCAGGTTCTTATGCTTGCTTATATGAGCAGAGAGTCTATGAAAAAAACTCTTGAAACAGGCTACACTTGGTTTTGGTCGCGGTCAAGGCAGGAGCTTTGGAATAAGGGAGCGACATCAGGCCATCTTCAAAGGGTTGTTTCAATCTGCTCCGATTGCGACGACGATACTCTGCTGATAAGAGTTGTTCAAACGGGTGCTGCCTGCCATACAGGCAGTCACTCCTGCTTTTTCAATGAAATAAACCTCTGATTTTTAGGATATAAAAAATATGGATTAAATTAGAAATGATTACGAAACAATACATCCAAGAAAAGCGGCAACGTAGGCGGGCTCCTATACCTGTTATCTTTTTGAGCAAGGATTAGATAAAATTCTTAAAAAGGTAGGCGAGGAGTCTGCCGAAATGATTATTGCCGCCAAAAACGGAGATAAGGATGAAACCGTCGGCGAAATTTGCGACCTGCTTTACCACACCTTAGTAATGATGGTTGACTGCGGTATAACGGTTGAGGATGTTGAAGGACTTCTTGCAAAAAGAGCCGAAAAAGCAGGAAACCTAAAGAAATTTCACAAAGTAGATAAGAATTCATAATGTCGTATAAAAAATGGATAGTTGCCGACGCAGATAAAGAAAAAGCGTCTTTGTTAAGTGAAAAACTGAATATTGACCCGTTTATTGCATTTCTTCTTGTGTCAAGAGGAATTGACGACGCGCTGGCGGCAGAAGGCTTTTTGTCCTCCTCCTGCGCTTTTTCTTCTCCTTTTTCTCTTAAGGATATGGATAAGGCGGTTGCCAGAATAAATCAGGCTCTTGATAACAATGAAAAAATCTGTATCTACGGCGATTATGATTGCGACGGGGTAACCTCTACCGCACTGCTTGTTACATTTTTTGAAAGCTTGGGTGCAGATGTTATTTACTTTATTCCCAACCGCCTAACAGACGGCTATGGAATGAATAAGGACGCTGTTTATGAAATTAAGCAAAAGGGCGCCGATTTAATCATTACTGTTGATAACGGTATTTCCGCAATAGAGGAAGCAGAGTATGTTTATTCCTTGGGTATGGAGCTGATTATTACAGACCACCACCAAGTCGGCGATGCTCTGCCCAAGGCCTGCGCGGTTATTAATCCTCACAGAGAGGATAATAATATTAAGTTTAAGGAGCTTGCGGGAGTAGGCGTTGCATTTAAGCTTGCCTGCGGCGTTTATGACGGCGAGGTAGAGGATTTGCTTGAGCAGTTTGCCGACCTTGTTGCAATAGGAACAATCGGTGATGTTGTGCCGCTTAAGGATGAAAACCGAGGCTTTGTCAGATACGGGCTGGAGCTTATTAACAGCGGCTCACGAATAGGCATTGACGCCTTGCGTCAGGCGGCAGGAAATGCAGACGGCAGGCTTTCATCGGGAGATGTTGCCTTTCAGCTATGCCCAAGGCTTAATGCGGCAGGCAGAATGGATAATGCCGTTAATGCCCTTGAGCTTTTGATATGCGATGATTATGAGGAGGCACGCTTTAAGGCAGAGCAGCTTAATACAGAAAATTCTCACCGCCATACTGTTGAGAGTAACATTGTTGAGGATATTAAGCTTAAGATTAGGGAAAACCCTTCTCTTGCAGAAGACAGGGTTATTGTTGTTGCCGGCAAGGGCTATCACCACGGAGTAATAGGAATTGCCGCGTCACATATAGCTTCCTTGTACGGCAAGCCTTCGGTAATACTTGCAGTTGATGAAAACGGCGAGGTAACAGGCTCTGCAAGAAGCATTGAAGGCTTTAACATTTTTGAAGCCATTAGCTACTGCTCGCCTCTATTAACTCATTTCGGAGGGCATCCTCTTGCGGCAGGATTAGGTACAGAGGAAAAAAATATTGATGCCTTCAGAAAGCAAATAAACGAATTTGCCGAAAATAAGTATCCCGTTATGCCTGTTGAAGCTTTGCACCTTGACTGCAAGCTTTCACCCTTTTATCTCAGCACTGAGCTTGCCGATAATCTTGCGGCGTTAGAGCCATACGGCGCAGATAATCCTCAGCCTCTGTTCGGACTTTTCAATGTTAAGCTTGTTTCGATTACTCCTTTGTCCGAGGGCAAGCATATAAGAATTGAGGTTCAGAAAAAGGGTAAATCCTTTAAAGCAGTTATCTTTAGGGTAAGCGAGGATATGTTTCCGTATAAAGCAGGGGATATGCTTGATTTGGCTGTAAAGGTATCAAAAAATCTTTTTAAAGGCAAATATTATCTTTCCGTTCAGGCTGTTGACTACCGCCTAAACGGAACGGATGACAGCAAATATTTTACCGAAAAGGCAGACTACGAGCTTTTTAATACAGGAAGTAAAAATAAAACAGAGCTATATCCAAGCAGAGATATATGCTCCGTGATTTATAAATTCTTAAAGCAGAATAACGGCTGGAAATGCAGTAATGAAGATTTGTATTTTGCTTTAAGGCAGGCAGTTACCTACGGACAGCTTATGTTTGCTCTTGCCGCCTTTGAGGAGGCAGGGCTGATAAATCGTGACGGCGGTATAAAGCTAAACGCCGCACAGGGTAAGGTTAACTTAGACGAAACCAATATACTTAAATCCTTGAAGGGAAGACTTTAAATGATTGAAAGTGAAACAGTATATACCGACGGTTATGACGACGGATTTGATGCTTTTTTTAAGCAGATAACAGAAAATCCGAATTATGACAGCGAAAAAATTAAAAAGGCATATACTCTTGCAAGAGATGCACACAAAAATCAGCGTCGCCGTTCAGGCGAGCCTTATATTATGCATCCCGTTGCCGTTGCCGAAATTCTTTTTAAGCTTGGTATGGATAACGAGTGTATTATAGGCGCTTTGCTTCACGATGTTGTGGAGGATACAGAATACGATTTGGATTATATCCGCCGAGAATTCGGTGACGAGGTTGCACTGCTTGTTGACGGCGTTACAAAGCTCGGTCAGATTCCTCTTTCCACTCGCGAGGAGGTTCAGGCGGAGAACATAAGAAAAATGTTTATCGCTATGAACGAGGATATAAGGGTTATTATTATCAAGCTTTGCGATAGGCTTCACAATATGCGTACCCTTCAGCATATGCCCGAATATAAGCGCCGCGAAAAAAGTCTTGAAACTCTTGAAATTTATGC